>NZ_JBEYFC010000338.1:0-10118 GCF_040634175.1 Streptomyces sp. NPDC007162 | reverse complement strand
GAATTCCTGACTCAGAAGACTAGTCCGTGATGGGCGGCAAAGGCGCTCACGTAATGCTCGGTTTGCCGCATGCGGGCGGCCATCGGCTGGTAGAGCGGCGACGGGTCGACCGGTTCTCGGCGCGGGCGGACGAAACCGTCCCAGGTCACTGCCTGGGCGAAGAGACCGGACAAGACGGAACGGACGCCGGCGTGGTGGCCATCCCAGGCCCAGAGCCCGCCGCTGATGAGGGCGATGGAGTGCGGGCCGCTGACGGCCGTGGTGAGGGTCTACGCGGCGGTGCCGGCGCCTACGTTGAGGGGAATGCCCCAGCGGTCAAGCGCCTCGCCGATACGCATGGCCTCAGCGTAGTACGGGTCTTCGGGCCGGGCCCTTTCCGCAGCTCGCCAATCGCACCTCGCGGCAAAGCTGGTCGGCCATCAGGCTCCGCGTGGCGTGCAGCGGAGGGCGGGAGGGACAGAGCCGGGCCGATCAGTTAGGTGTGGTGCGATGTGCCTGGGTGTCCACGGCCGTGCCGACAGCTGCCACGTGCGGTGGGCCCGCCTCCCCTCACAGTGGCGGGACACCGGCGTGCTGGGGTCAGCCCTGCTGGCTCCGGGCGTTCTTGATCCTCTCGGTGAGGTCGGCGGTCTGGGCGGCCGGTGGCGCCTTCACCGGGGCGGTGGCGCCGAACTTCTCGAAGTCCATGGTCACGGTCGCCTTGCCGAACCCCTCCTTCAGGCGGACCGGCAGGTCCTTGGCGCCGATCCACACGTTCATGATCACCGAGTCGGCGCCGCCGGTCAGCGAGTTCATGCCGGCACTGCCGTAAGCATCCTTGTACTTCCCCAGCTGCGCCTTGTCGACGACGGCCCGGTAGTGGGCCGTGCTCTGCCCGTCGACGGTCTCCTTGCCGAGTTCCTTCACGTCGCTGGCGTACTTGAGGTACTTCAGCGTGGCCGCGGGGTTGCCTCCGCTGCTCCCGCTGAAGGCTTGTGCGGCCTTGTCCCCGAAGAGCGCCGACGAGTCCACCTTCATCCATTCCTTGCCCTTGAGGGGTCCGGAGGCCCGGGGGTCCACGTTGTAGTAGTAGGCACCCTTCACAAACAGCGTCCGGATCGTCGCGCGGTGCTGGAGCGCCTGCATGTTCGCGGCCTTGGTGTCCATCCGGACATCCATCGCCAGGCCGTCTCCCCAGGAGAAGGTGCCGTTCAACGTGATCGGGGCGCTGCCCGTGCCGGGGTCCGTGCTCACCCTGACCTTCGCCGAGCCGAGCTGGTCGGTCCGGTCGGTCGCGCGCGACAGCACCGCCATGATCTTGTCCGCGCTGTTCACGGCCGAGACGGCCGTCTTCGCGCCGCTGGAGCCGCACCCGGACACCGCGACCGTCGCCGCCGCCGTGAACCCCACCCAGGCAGCGGTGCACTTCAGCTTCATGAGTTCCCCACCCAATTGCCGTGATTCGATTGCGAGTTCTGCTGTCGATGACTCTAACGGGACACACTGACAGGCCCGGACAGCGGACGTCCTCACGTTTTTGACGTCAGCCAGGACCATGCCGTCGGAGGATCTCCCCAAGCACGCCGAACTCCCGAGTCCCCCCTTGCACCCAGCCCGGTACGGCCGTCCCGTGGACGCGGGGCCGCGCCAGGCGGGACGTCCCCGCCGCCCCGGTCACCAACGTCCGGCACAGGCCGCCGTACGGCGGACGGCCGCGTCGGTTTCCAGCGTCCGCGTCGGCCGCGCCGATGCCCAGCAGCGTGGCCATCCCCTAACCACGGCCTCGGGGTGCAGCGGCTGGCGGCGGTGCACGCGAAGCGGGCCACCTCCTGGAGGATGAACCAGCAAGCGGCGTCCGTCGCGGGGCTGCCGATGTGGCTGACGCCGACGAACAGGTCCAGGTTGTCCGCGGCCGCACACAGCAGGTTCGCGTCCGCCTCCTGCTCGACGGCCGTCTCCAGTGCCGTGTAGACCGCCTGGACCAAGGGCGCGTCGTGTAGCGCGACTTCGCCGGCGGCGTGCTGTCGGCCAGGACGGGGCGAAGGCGGGCGTGGGCCCCACAGTCCCGGGCGTGCGCAGCAGGGCGTGCTTCAGTGTGTGGTCATTCGCCGCACGGCCCACCACCGCGTCCATCCGGCGGGCGATCCTCTCCCCGTCGGTACCGGAGTCGGCGCGCAGTTGGGCGGGTTCGGCGTGGACGGCCCCCCTGCGGGCGCCGTGCGGACCGAGCCTAGCGCGCAACAGCTCGGTGTATTCACCGGTGCGGCCCTTGGCCTTCTGCGCGGCGCGAGCGCGCTGGCCCGGGCGGGACTGATGGGTGGCATGACGTCTTGAAGGCGACGATGCCGTTCGTCGTGCAGTGCATGAGGTGGTGGACGGCGACGGGTTTCGGTTCACTATGGCCCCGACCCTCGGCCGTCCGTGCCCCCCTCGCCGCCAGGCGCAGGGGCAGCCCTCGTCGGCGCCCTTCCGCACGGGGCTCCGGAGCCCGGCGGACATGTCCGCGGAATGTGCTTGTCGGGTGGAGGCCGGTCATTCTGGCCGCCAGCCAGGTTCGCCGAACTGAGGGTGCTGGATGGGGTGTTGGAGCGGTGGCTTACCCTTCGCTCATCGGCTGCAGGGCCGGTATCGGCCGCGCACAGCGGCCGCATGTCGTTGGGGGGTTTGAATCTCCGTGCGTATCCGCACATTTCCGGCTGCCGTCGCGACGGCAGCTCTCTTCAGTTCCGCGGTGCTGGCGGCGGCTGGTCCGGCGGCGGCCGACACCAGCGTGCCGATCAGTGTCGGCACCGTGAGCGACACTGTCGTCGACGGTGCCCACCAGCACCTGTACATCAGCGGCGGCGATGCGATCTCCGTCGTCGGCTACGACGGCAAGGTGCTCAGCAGGCTCTCCGGCCTGCCCCAGGTGTCCGATCTCCAGCTGAGCCCGGATGGCGGCACCCTGTACGCCGCGGTGACCGGAGCGGACAAGATCGTCGCCTTCGATACCGCGACGCTCACGCAGACCGCCGAGTACCCGACCGGCGCAGGGACGGCGCCGCGCCGGATCGCTCTCACCGAGGGGCGGATCTGGTTCGGCTACGGCGACCAGTGGGACTCCGGACTCGGCAGGGTCGACCTGACCGCCGGCCCGGCCACCGTCGCCCTCGACCTCGCAGGCGCCCACGACTTCGCCAGCACACCGATGCTGTACGCCGACCCGGCGAACCCAAACACCCTGGTCGCCCTGGATGGCGGCATCAGCACCGGGCCGATCGTCGTCTACGACGTGTCGTCGGGTACTCCGGTCATCCGCGTCACCGCGGACGAGGGCGGCTTCTACCGGGACGCCGCGCTCACGCCGGACGGGCAGTCGGTCCTCGTCGCCGGGCAGGGGAACCGGGCGGTCGTCGAATACCGGCTCTCCGACCTCCAGGAGGTGCACGAGTACCCGGTCAACAGCGAGTCGGAGACCGTCAGCGTCGCCCCGGACGGCACGGTCGCGGCGACCTCGCTCGACACCGAGAACACCGGTGACACCTACGTCTTCCCCGGCGGCGCCGACGCCCCGGCCAGCGTCCGCAACCTGTCGGACTCGTGGATGCCGTGGGGCGGGCATTCGACGGCCTGGTCGGCGGACGGCACGAAGCTGTTCGTGCTCACCGGGACGACGGACTTCACACAGCTGCAGACCGTCACCGAACCCCGCAAGTACGTGACGAAGCTGAACGTCGACGCCCCGGCCACCGGTACGCGCGGCAAGACGCTCACCGTCAAGGGCACCCTCACCACCGGCCTAAAGCTGCCCGCCGGAACACCGCTGAACGTCACGCGCACCGACCTGCTGTCCCCCTCGGGCAAGACGCTCGGCACCCGGACACTGGGCGCGAACGGCACCTTCTCCTTCACCGACGCACCGCCCGCCGGCAGCAAAGTGCGCTACACGGTGACCTACGCCGGCGACACCGCGCACACTCCGGCATCCGCCTCGGACACCGTTACCGTCTCGCGCGCCACGCCCGCCCTGACGCTCACCAACAACAAGAAGACCTACGTCTACGGCAAGAACGTCGTCTTCACCGCCCACCTCGGCACCACCTACAGCAACCGCACGGTAGAGATCTGGGCCGACCCCTACGGAAGCGACAAACCGAACAAGCTCCTCAAGACCGGCAAAACCGATGCGCACGGCAACCTCTCCGCCACCGTCACCATGTCCCGCGATACCGCCGTGACCGCCGTCTTCAAGGGCGACGCCCGCTACGCCGGCCGGACCGTCAAGTCCACCGCCTACGCACACGTGAAGACCGCCAGCTCGCTGTCCAAGTACTACCGCACCGGAACGATCGGCTCGACCCGCTACCGCTACTACCACAAGAACACCGACGCCGTCCTGACCACCACGATGACCTACTACAAGGGCCGCAAGGAGCGGCTGGACCTCCAGGTCTACTCAGGCGGCAAGTGGTACAACACGGACTCGGAGTACTTCTCCCTCGGGACCAGCGGCAAGTCCGTGGTCAACCTCGGCCACCCCGGGACCTCGGGCATACGCGCCCGGGTGCGCACCTCCTACATCGACCCCTCCTCGGGCGACAACGTGAACACCACCACATACGGCACCTGGAACTACTTCTACTTCAGCAACTGAGCAGGCCGGACTCGGGACAGGGGCGGCGGCGCGCAGGACGTGCTGCCGCCCTTTCACGTCCATGCCTCAACCGACGCCGCACATCAAAGCGGACACGAGCACCGCGAGCCGGACACACAGCCCGGCGGAAGCGATCGCAGCTGCCCTGCTCTGGCGGGATCATGGTGCTGACACCCACCTCCGCGCTGACGGAGATGCCCACCTCAGCGCTGAACGTGTCGCTCCTCTCCTTCTCCACACGGATCGTCACCGTCTCAGAGGGCGGTACGTGACTTGATGTCTGTATTGCCCTGTCGGCTGGGGTAGGCAGGCTGCTCGGAGGGCCGCCGGGCGGCTATGCCGCGGCTGGGCGAACAATCCCTGCTGAGTCCTGGGTGACCTGGGTGATGGCTGCCTCGATGTCGAAGGCTGTGGAGCGTAGTTCGACGCCGGGGCCCAGGAGCGCCCAGTGGGCGCCGGCCCGTCCGTAGGGCATGCCGATGCTGCCGGGGTCGATCACAAGTCGGCCGTGGGCGAGGCGGACGAACGGCATGTGTGTGTGCCGCAGACCACCGTGCGAATGTCGGTGTCAAGCCCGCTGAGGACTTCTCGCCAACGGTCGAGGCGTGAGTCGACCAGAACGACCTCTTCATCGTCCCGAGGAGTGGCGTGACAGAACAGCGCCTTCCCAGGCCGTGTACTGGCAGAGAGCGCCGCCGCGTCATCAGCCTGCGCTTCCACGGTGTCCGGGGTCTGGCCACTGGAGCTTGCGACGCCTGTATTGTCGAACAGAATGACCGGACGGTTCGCGGCCAGTCCGTCCGTCACCGCAGGATCCCAGTGATCCATGCCGCCACGGAAATGCTGCAGGAACACCAGCGGTGTGCCGGTCTCGGCGCGAAAGCGCCGGCAGGCGTACCGAATTCGGTTCGCCGTGACGAACCGCGTCGGAGCCGTCACATGGGAGAGAGGCGGTGTGTGAGTCGGTCGGGTCGTCGTCTTCGGCTCCTACTTCATCAGCCGTACGGGAGAACCCGCCTGGAACGCGGCGATGTCCTCGACGGAGTCCTGATAGAAAATCTCGTACAGGTCGCGGTTCACGAATCCGACGTGCCCCGTGAGCAGCGCGTTCGGCAGCGCCCGCAACGGGTGGTCCGCGGGTAGCGGCTCGGTGTCGTACACGTCGAGGGCGGCTGCTCGGATCGCGCCCTCACGCAGGACGTCGATCAGGGCGACCTCGTCGACGACCGGTCCGCGTGAGGTGTTGACCAGGAGGGCCGAGGGCTTCATCGACCGGAGTTCCGCCGCGCCGACCAGCCCGCGTGTTTGCTTGCTGAGCGGTACGTGGATCGAGAGCACATCGCTTTCGGTGAAGAGTCGCTCCTTCGTCACCGCCCGTACGCCGTACTCGGCGGCGGTTTCGGGGGTCAGGTTCCGACTCCATGCGATGGTGTCCATTCCGAAGGCCTGTCCGATCCGTGCCACTCCGGAGCCGACGCGACCGAGGCCGAGAATGCCGAGAATCCTGCCGTGCAGCCCCTGGCCGACCGATACCTGCCAGCCGCCGGCGCGCATCGACTCCGCCTCGACGACCAGGTTTCTCGTGGCACCGAGGATCAGCGCCCAGGTGTGCTCGATGGTGGGGTGGGACTCATAGCGGGTCCCGCACACCGTGATGCCGAGTCTGTGGGCGGCCGTAAGGTCGATGGCGGCATTGGCCGGGCCGGTGCTGACCAGGAGCCGAAGGTCGGGCAGCCGCTCCAGGACCTCGGCCGGGAATCGCGTGCGCTCCCGCATGGCCACGAGCACGTCGAACCCGGCGAGGCTACGGACCACCTCGTCGGCGTCGGCGAACGGCTCGGTGAAAACGACGACCTCGGCAACGAGCGACGCCCAGTCGGCCAGGCTCGTCGCGACGTTCTGATAGTCGTCGAGGATCGCGATCTTCATGCGGGTGGCCATGTCGGCAACCTCCGTATTTCGTCGAGGTGATGCGTCTGTCTTCGCGGGGTGGCGACGCGGCGTGGCTCAGGCGAGCAGGCCCAGGGCGCTGTACCAAAGGGGTCCCGGGTTGAGCCGGTCACCGTGGAGCTTCGACATCTCCTCGAAGAACTCCAGCGGCTCCGGCTTGCCGGCCAGGAGCCGGATCGCGTCGCGCAGGTACTGCCGGGTCTCGTCCAGGATCTTCGGGTCGTCGGGCAGGTCTGCCTTCTTGTGGCCGGCGACCACGTGGCGCGGATCGAGTGCGGCGAGCCGGTCGATGCCGTCCAGCCACGCCTGAAGGCCGCCGTCACCGCCTTCGAGCATCATCAGGTGCACGCCGTTGTAGACCACGTCCCCGGCGACGACGAGACCGATCGACGGCACGTGCAGGACGCTGGAGTCGTCGGTGTCGGTGTGACCGGTCTCGACGGCCCGGAGGACTCGGCCCTCCAGCCGGAATCCCTCGGTCGGCACGGGCACGGCGAGGACCGGGGTGTTCGCCGGGACCCCGGGGAAGGTCTTCGCGAACCCCTTGTCCTTGCTCTCCAGTTGGCTGCGCATCTGCCGGATGGTGCCCTCGGTGGCGTACACCACGCTGTCGGCGTCGCCGAACCGTTCCAGCAGCGTCGCGGTGCCGAACCAGTGGTCGGGGTGGCCGTGGGTGACGTAGACGAACGCCAGACGCTTCCCTGAGCGCGCCAAGCCCTCGGCGACCTGCGCGATCTGGGTGTGAGTCAGCGGCGGGTCCACCAGGACCGCGTCGCGTTCTCCGGTGATCAGGGTGGATGAGATCGGCGAGGACACGATCCCGTCGCCGTTCGGCAGCTGAAGATCGGTCTTCCGGGGAACGCCGTCAGAGACGAGGACTTCGTAGGACAGTTCGGGCATCTCGATACTTCTCTCGTGCAGGGGCTGCCCCTCACCGAACTCGCGAATGAGCGGCGGTTTGCCTGGCGAGGGTGAGCACTATTGATCAGTGGATCTACATCCCACACGCTGGAAACCCGTGGCGCGCGTTGCCGGCGTGCACGCGGTGGTCTGGAGAGTTCCGGCAGGTCAGGCCACGCGCCGGGTTGTCATCGTCCCCGGCGGAATGGCCCTGATGCCGCTTCGAACGCCCTGTTACGGCTCGGCTCGCGTCCGCGCGGGACCCGCGACGGTGCGAGTTCCTCCGGAGATCGTCATGACCGGGCCACCTTGAGCAGGATCTTTCCGCCGCGGACGACCTGCTCGATCGCCGTATGGATGTCATCGAGGTCGAACACGGCACCTAGCGGAACGAACAGGGCTCCGCTCGCGACCAGGGGCGCGGCCTCGCGGATGACGGGGAGCACCTTTGTCGCGTAGTCGAAATGGCCGGCGAAGAATCCGTGTACCGTCGCGCGCTTGCCGATCAGGGTCAGTGCGTCGACGGACATCGGCTGCCCGGTCGCCGAGGCGTAGCTGACGAGCGCACCGCCCTCGGACAGCAGGTCGAGCAGGCGCGCGGGAGCGTCGCCGCCCACCGAGTCGACGGCGAGCCCGACCCGGGCATCGCCGATCGCCTTGCGAACCTCTTCGGCCGCCGTCGCGCCGTCGAGGCAGACGATGTCCGCGCCGGCCGCGGTCAGTTCGGCGAACACGGACTCGTCCCGGACGAGGTTGATCGTCCGGAATCCGCGGGCCTTCGCCAGGGCGATCAGGGAACGTCCGACGCCGGAGTTCGCGGCGTTCTGCACGACCCAGTCCCCGGGCCTCAGGTCGGCGTACTCGCTCAGGATCAGACCGGCCGTGGGCGGATTGCTGCCCAGCATCGAGAACTGCTCGGCGCTGCCTTCCGGCAGTCGGAACAGCCCGTCGGCGGGCAGCAGCAGCCGCTCGCGCCAGGCACCGGCAAACAGCGGCAGAACCACCAGGTCGCCCGCCGCGAGCGTGTCGACGCCGGGGCCCGCCTCGACAACCCGGCCGACACCCTCGTTGCCGAGGACCAGCGGGAGCGGTGGCCGCCCGAGCTCGCCCCTGACGACCTTGAGGTCGTGCAGGTTCAGCGGTGAGAACTCGACCGCGACCTTGACCTCGCCGGCGCCCGGAGCGTTCGGCTCCTGGAGATCGACGACGCGTACGACGTCCTCCGGCTCTCCGAACTGGGTGATCTGGATGGCACGCATAGGGACTCCCGGTGAGAGGCGGCGAGCTCTTCGCCACAGTCGAACTGCACATTTTGCTTATGTCCGCCGCTGCATGTCCGTCGTCGGACGAGAGGGGGGAATGTCAGCGCCGCACGTACGGTGCGTACGCCCTGGGGATCAGGTCCAGCGCCTGCCGGGCCGTCTGCCGGAGCGTCGTGGCGTCGACACCCGCCTTGGCCATGTTGTCGATGCCCCTGATCACGCTCAGCAGCAGATATCCCAGGGCCGTGGCGTCGGCGTGCTCGGCCACTTCTCCCGCGTCCTGGGCGTCGCGTATCGCGGACGCGAGGGCGCCGGCGAGGTCCTCGAACGCGCGACGGGCCGTGCCCGCCACCATGTCGTCCTCTCCGGCGCGGTCCGCGGTGCCCTTGGTGAGGAAGCATCCCCGGCGAGGCGACTCGGTGGCGAAGGTGTCGGTGAGTGAGACGACGTAGCGCTCCAGGCGGGCCATCGGTGAGGTGAGCACCGCGTCCGGGCCCTCCCGCAGCTCCTCGCGGGCCTGGGCGACGATGCCCTGGCAGTAGTCGGAGAAGACGCGCACATACAGGGCGTTCTTGTTGCCGAACGCCTTGTAGATGCTGCCCTTGCCCAGGCCGGTCGCATCCATGAGGTCGTAGGTGGACGTGCCGTCGAATCCGGTGGTCCAGAACCGGTCGCGGACGACATCAAGCACGGTGGTCTCGTCGAAGCCTCGTTTTCGCCCCATGACCTCACGATACCTCATTGTGGTCCAGGTGGTCCAGAACGGTCGCCCACCCGGCCCTCCGCATCGGTGCGGACGGATCGTCTGGCACTCTTCGCCTTGTTGACCGATTGGACCACTTCATGCTTCCATTGTGGTCCAGATAGTCAACAAAGTCGGGTCAGCCGGCAAACCTGTGGAGGACTGATGACCCAGAGCCGAACGAAGACGGAGACGGAGCGGAACAAGGCCGCCGTCCTCGAAGGCAGTGGCTGACCTGGGCTCGGGTCTGGTGTCGAAGCCGAGCTCCACGGCCCACTCGCCGAGGGTGTCTGCCCACCGCCGCACATCGCCGACGAGCCCCGGTCCGTCCCCGCGGTCGCCGATCACGCCGATCACGTTGTGGACGCGCCGGAGCCTCCTCGGGTCGCAGCCTGCGCCGGCGGCCGCCTCGCCGATGATCCGCTCTTAGCTAAGCCGAGAAAACAGCCAACTTCATCGCCTCATTTGACCTCAACAACACAACCGAGGAAACACTCATGCCAATGTTTCACGCCCACATTCCGGCTCAAAAGTTCTCTAGCGAAGAGAAGCGGGCTCTGGCGGATGCCTTGGATCTTGACCTCGCGCTCGGCGGACTCCTCGGAGTCGGACGCGTGGATCAGGTTCTCACGGACGATCACGCCGAAGTCAC
>NZ_JBEYFC010000337.1:0-10122 GCF_040634175.1 Streptomyces sp. NPDC007162 | reverse complement strand
GCCTCAGCTTGTGCGGGGTGACCTTGAGGTGCCCCAGCCCGGCCTTCACGACCGCCGGCGCGAAGAATCGCTGCGAGCCCGCAACTTCCGCCAGCTGTTCGGCGAGCCGCTGATGTTCGACTCCATCAAGGGCGCCTCCGGTGGTACCGATCACCGCGCCGATGCCGAGACCCATCAGGATCATGCCGGGCATGATGTGGGCGGCGTAGGTGCTGTCCAACTCGATCTGGGTCAGCATGGCCATACCGACTGCGGCGACCAGGAAGCCGGCGGTGATCACGATCTTCGGGCCGACCCTGGGCAGCACCAGCACAGGCATGGTGGTCGACGAGGCGACGACGGCCGCGACCATCGGCAGGTACACCAGACCGGTCTTGATCGGCGAGTAGCCGAGGCTGGCCGCGAAGTAGTAGGTCAGGAACAGGAAGATCGAGAACATCCCCATGCCGATGACGAACACCGCCATGAACGAACCACCGCGGGTCCGGTCCAGCACGACGCGCAGCGGCAGCAGCGGATGCGCCACCCTGGTCTCCAGCCAGACGAACACCGCGAGCAGCACCGCGCCGGTGATCATGGAGCCGAGGGCGACCGGGTCGGTCCAGCTGGTGGACTCGACGTGCGCGAACCCGTAGACGACGGCGAACAGCGCGGCACTCACCACGAGGATGCCAGGAATGTCGAGTTTGGGCTTCTTGGTGATCGCGGGCTTGGCCAGCAGCAGCAAGGCACCGATCAGGGCGGGGACCGCGAAGACGACGTTCACATACATCACCCAGCGCCACGACGCCCATTCGGTGAGCATGCCGCCGACCAGCAGCCCGACCGCGCCGCCCGCCCCGCCCAAGGCACTGAAGATACCGAAGGCCTTCGCCCTTTCGGACGGTTCGGTGAAGGTCACGCTGAGCAGGGAGAGCGCCGCGGGCGCGAGCAGTGCGGCGAAGAGACCCTGGGCCACACGTGCCGCGACGAGGATCTCGAAGCTGCCGGCCGAGCCGCCGACGACGGACGCGGCCCCGAAACCTGCCAGGCCGATCACGAAGAGGGTACGTCGGCCCAACAGGTCACCCAGTCGGCCGCCGAGCAGCAGCAGGCTGCCGAACGCCAGCGCGTAACCCGTGATGACCCACTGCCGGCTGCCGTCGCTGAAGCCGAGATCCTGCTGCGCCTCGGGCAGCGCGATGTTCACGACGGTCGCGTCGAGCATGACCATGAGCTGTGCCATGCCTATGACGACCAGCACCCACCAGCGCACGGCATGTGAGCCGCGAAGGCCCGAGTCTTTCTTTCCGGAGGCGGGCGCCTCGCGGTCGATGCTGGTACTCATTTTCTTCCCTTGCTTGGTGGGCATGACTGAAAGCCGTCTGGCATCTGATGGGTTTCCTCGCCGGTGAAGGTGAGGGTGGTGGGTGGTGGGTGCGGATTTCAGCCCTGGAGGGCCGCGTCGGTGTCCGCGATGGCCAGCTTCTTGTTGATGTCAATGGCGGCCAGTGCGCCGGCCGCTGCGGAGGCCCCGACCTGGGCGACCGGGTCAGTGACGTTGCCGGCCACCCACACACCCGGCACCTCGGTGGTGCCGTCCGGGCCGGAGGCGAAAGCGCGGCCCACATTCGGCAGGTCCCGCACCGGCAGGCCCAGTCCTTCCAGGCCCTGGGTTCGGGCCTGCATCTGCGGGACGACCCCGAGGACGCGGCGGGCCACGACCTGGCCGTCGGCCAGGCGCACCCCGGCGAGGGCGCCGTCCGCGTCGTCGACGATCTCGGTGACCGGGGTGTCGATGACGCGGATGCCGCGGGCGGCGAAGCGGGCGCGGGTGTCCTCGTCCAGGTCGGTGCCGTGGGTGAAGTAGGTCAGGTCCTCGGTCAGCTGCCGGAACAACAACGCGGGGCCGATGGAGGCGGGGCCGGTGGCGAGGATGCCGATGGGCTCGTCGCGCACCTCCCAGCCGTGGCAGTACGGGCAGTGCACCACACTGTGCCCCCAGTGCTCGGCGAGCCCGGGCACCTCCGGCAGCACATCCTTCAGGCCGGTGGCCACCAGGACGCGGCGGGCGGTGATGCTGCGGCCGTCGGCCAGGGTGACGGTGAACCGAAGGTCCCCGTCCGCAGACGGGGCGGCAGGCTCGGCGGAGACCACCTTGCCGAACACGACGCGTCCGCCGTACTGGCGCACCTGCTCCCGGCCCCGCCGAAGGATCTCGGAGGGCGGGGTGCCGTCCAGGGCGATGAGGCCGTGCACGGCATCGGCGGGCGCGTTGCGCGGGGAACCGCTGTCGATCACGACGACCGAGCGGCGGGAGCGGGCCAGGATCAGTGCACCGTTCAGCCCCGCGGCACCCCCGCCGATCACCACCGCGTCGACGGTCCCCTCGGCCAGTGCGTCGCTCGCATACGCAGGAGTCGTCACAGCTGTCGCCTCCTGCTTTTCCTTGTCAGTCATGGTTCGCTCAACCCTTCGAGTTCCGGGTGGTTTGCAGGGGGGGTCAGCTGTTCAGGAAGCCCAGGAAATGGTGGGCGCCCGTCTTGGGCTGTTGTGGAGGGCGGCGCGGAGGAGTTCAAAGGCATGGGGTGCCCTCGATCGCGCCAGGCGTGCACACAGCCTGTTCGGTGAGCTCAGGACCGTTGTGTACTGGACTGTCAGAAACCTAGGCTGTTCTGTACTGAGTTGTCAAGTACGACAGGCCGGCCCTCGCTCACCACGACGATGCCCGGAATGTCAAGTTTGGGATTCGGGGTGATCACGGGCTTGGCCGGCAGCAGCAACGCACCGACCAGGGCGGGGCCGCGAAGGCGGCGGTTACGTACATCACCCACCGCCACGGCGCCCATTCGGTGAGCATGCCGCCGGGCAGCATCCCGAAAGGCTCGATGGTTCCGGGCCCGTAGATGCTGGCGAAGTCCTCGCCGAGGCGAACAGCAGAAGACCGCAGTGCCACGCTCTGATCGAGACTCAGTGCGTTGTGGAAAAGGGGATTCCTGTTCGATGAGCTGGGGCTTCTTCGTGTGCGGGGCGTGATCGCGGCGGGGTAGGGGCAGGCAGGGGCGGCTTGTTGTGGATCGAGGAGGATGCGATGCCGTCGGTGCTGGGGTTGATGGAACGGCGTGAGGCGCGGGCGCGGCAGGAGTTGGACTCCTGGACGGAGGTCCTGGAGCAGGCTCAGGCGGAGGTGCACGCCGCGCGGGAGCGGGTCGAGCCGGCCCGGGTGGGGCATGAGGAGCCCGTGTCAGTGCTGGCCGGGGAGAGCATGGTGAGTTCGCCGGTTTCCGTGCCGTCCGGTGGTGACGCGGTTACCGCTGTGGGGTCGAGTGGCTCCGGCGCGGGGCATGGCGAGAGGCCGCCGGTGTGGCGGTCGGGCGGCCGAACGGGCGGTTCCTGACGGCTGCGGCGTGAGAGGCCCAGCCGAACGGCCGATGTCAGCCGTCAACACCTCGGCAAACAGTTCACACGACGGTCGGCGATACGCCGATGCCGCGGGGCCCGCAGAGCAGATGCGCCACCGTTCGCGCCGGGGCGGGACACGGCCCGCCCCGCCGCCGGCGCGCTACCCACCCCGACCGGAGACGCCACCCTCATGAACACTGACGCGGTCGCGGTCACCGCGACCGCGTCAGCGTGTTGCGGGCGACCCCCTCGTCGCCATGGCGTTCGCCGGGCAAGCGACATCGTCGATCGAACTCGGCACCGCCGTCCTGCAAACCTATCCGTGCCATCCGCTGCTGCAGGCCAACCGTGCGGCATCCGTGGTGAACGCGATGGGCCGGCCGATGTCTCTGACCAGGTCAGACAGCGAAACGGTGCTGGAGTGCCAAGGTTCAGGCCGTGATCAGCTCCGGTGGTACCGGCAGTGCCATGAGGCGGAGCAGTTCAGCGACTTTGGCGTCGAGTTGTGCTCCGACCTCGGCGATGCGGGGATCACCGAAGCTGGCGAATTTGCTCGACGGCTGGTCGATGCTGATCTGTACGTGGCCGGAGGCGGTCTCGTAGATCGCGGTGCGCAGCGGGGCGTACAGGATGGTGCCGGGGTCGTGGCGGAGCATGGTTTCCGCGATGACGTTGTTTCCCATCATGTAAGTCACGGCGCGGTGTTGATGGCCCGACAGCCGCATCACCGGCATCGGATCCAACGTCCAGTAAATGGCGAACGAATGAGGCGTGTGTGCGGCGATGTAGGCCTGCAACGCCGCGAGGTCGCCCGCGCCGGCCACCTCGGCGAGTTCGGCGAAGTCGATGGCGGGTACCAGCGTTTCATAGCGCCGGCGGACGTCGTCGAAAGCGTCCTCGGCGTCGACGACAAGGCGGTTGACGAGGTGGGGGACGGCCTGAGTCATGGCGCTTCCTCATGTCCTGACGGGGATGGGCGGAGGTGCCGGTCGTCTGGGGTCAGGCCGCGCCGAGCAGGATCCGCGCCATCTCGTCGGGGCGCTCCAGTGCCGAGAAGTGGCCGGTGCGGGGCACGGTGATGCGGTGGACGTCCGTCAGCGCGTTGGCCACGCGGTCTCGCTCGGCGGGCTTGGACCAGTCGTTCTCGCTGTAGACGAGGGTGACGGGCGCCGACACGCGCGGGTAGCGCTCGCGGGCCCGGTCGAATCCCTTGAGGCTGCGGAAGATCCCTCGGCCCACCTTGTCGTAGCCCTTGCGACGGCCGCTCCTCAGCAGCTCGGTGATGAAGTCCTCGGGCAGCTTGGTCTTGTCGACGTAGCCGCCCTGCAGGATGGCCCGGAAGATCGGCCGGGGCTCCTGGGTGGCGAAGAAGGGGCCCAGCACGGGCATCCGCACGCTGGAGATGATGAGGCGGGCGATCAAGTTTCCGCGTTCGCCTCCTTGGGGGTAGTCGTAGCTGTTGAAGGCCACGACCCGGCTGACCCGGTCCTTCAGGTCGACCGATGCCGACAGGGACAGGGCGCCCCCGAGCGATTCGCCCGACAGGGTGACGTCGTGCAGGTCCAGTCCGCGGACGAACTCGACAACCGCGGCCCGCAGCTGCGGCTCCTCGTACTGGGCGCCGGGGACGATGTCGGACCATCCCATCCCGGGCAGGTCCAGCGCGTAGATCGTGTAGTGGTCCCACAGCAGCGGGATCACGCGCTGGAAGTAGTCGAGCTGGCCGCGCACGGTGTGCATCAGCACGAGGGCGGGGCCGGTGCCCACCGTGTAGTAGCGCAGCCGCGAGCCATCGGCCCGGGTGAAGAACCGCACCCCGCCGCGGCCGTTGCTCCAGGTTCTCGCGTACGCCGCGTCGGGAGACTCGTCGCGTTCCATGGTTCTGCCCTTTCAGGTAAGGAGAATGCCTCAATACGGGCATTCTCCTTATTTCGCCGACCTGTGAAGTTGATCAAGTGCAAAGAGGTGCGGTCGCCCGAAGTGTCCTGTCTCAGCGGCCCGCGAGGGCCGTGTCGGTGATCCGGTAGGGCGTCGGCCGGTCGTACGTCTTGGCCATGTCCCGCAGACCGGCGCGGATGTTCTGCAAGAGACCCTGGTCGGCCAGGCTCAGCGCAGCGTGTCCGCCCAGTTCGCCGGCACACGCCCCGCCGGTCCCGGCGCGGGCTGGTCGGCGGGGTGGGCGTCCGGAGGAGCCAGGGCCGGACCGGACTCGTGCAGCTCGGACGTCTCGAAGTTCCAGAACCACGTCTCACCCGGCTCGTAACTGCGGATCACCGGATGGCCGGTGTCCCGGAAGTGGCCGGAGGCGTGCTTGGCGGGTGAGTCGTCGCAGCAGCCGATGTGACCGCACTGGGCGCAGCGCCGCAGATGGAACCACCATCCGCCGTCGGCGTCGCACTCGACGCACCCGGCCCCGCTGGGCGGGACGCTGGGGTCGATGCCGTTGTCCATGGTCATGACGGCTCCTGGGCCGGGTCGGGGACGGTGTCGGGCTCGGGGTCGGTGGCGGTGAGGGGGAGCAGCACCTGGAAGCGGGTGTCGCCGGGTACGGACTCGACTTTCAGGTCACCGTGGTGTTTGTTGACGACGATCCGCCAGGAGATGTCGAGCCCCAGCCCGGTGCCCTCGCCCACCGGTTTGGTGGTGAAGAACGGGTCGAAGATCCGGCCGCGGATTTCGGCCGGCACTCCCGGGCCCGTGTCGCGGAACTCCACCAGCAGCCGGTCGTGTTCGAGGGCCGTCCGGACGGTCAGCGTCCCTTCGCCGCCCGCGCTCTTGATGGCGAAGACGGCATTGTCGATCAGGTTGGTCCACACCTGGTTCAGTTCGGCCGGGTAGGCCGGAATCCTCGGCACCGAGCGGTCGTACTCCTTCACGACCTCGATCCGGGGACCGATCTTGCCCGACAGCATCAGCAGCGTGCTGTCGAGGAGTTCGTGGACATCGGCGACCTGGTAAGGCGCGCGGTCCAGCTGCGAGTATTGCTTGGCGGCGTCGACGAGGTGCGAGATACGGGTGGTGGAGTCCTCGATCTCGGACATCAACAGCTCGGCCTCGACCGTGTAGGTGAGCCACCCGATGGCACTCTGCAGGATCTCCTCCTGGTCGCATGCCGCCGCGATCTGCTCCAGCCAGCCGACGTCGAGACCGCCCTGCACGAAGGTCGGCGCGATCTGCCAGCCGTTCGGGACACCGTGGTCGTCGAGCCAGTCGGCGAGTTCGTCCTCCCGGTCGGACGCTTCGAGCGGGCCGAGTGCCGGCGCCTTGGAGACCCGCTCGGCCGTACGCTCC
The DNA here is from genome assembly GCF_040634175.1 of Streptomyces sp. NPDC007162. Taxonomy (NCBI): domain Bacteria; kingdom Bacillati; phylum Actinomycetota; class Actinomycetes; order Kitasatosporales; family Streptomycetaceae; genus Streptomyces; species Streptomyces sp. NPDC007162. The sequence goes on along the minus strand of NZ_JBEYFC010000337.1, from coordinate 3,450 downwards.
TGGAGGTCGACCAGGGCCTTCAGGACGTCGTGGTGGTAGTCGCCCGAGGCGATGATGCCGAGTTTGTTGCGCATGTGCGCGACCCGGTCCCTGAGCGATGCGGTGGCCCGTACGGCCGCCGCGGCCGGGTTGTTGAGCTCATGGGTGAGACCCGCGGACAACGAGCCCAGCGCCAGCAGCCGTTCGCGCTGCCCGACGGCCCGCTGAAAGGTCTGCGAACCGAGGACGAGCCCCTCCAGGAGATGGATCGCCATCGGAAACCAGTCGTGCATGAAGTTCGCGAACGATTCGGCGGGCAGCACGAAGAACCGCGTCGGCTCGGTCACCCGCAGCGAGTTCATGTACCGCTGCGGTTTCCCGTCCCCGACGTACGCCATCACGGCCCCCGCGTACACCCCGGGCTGGGACGTGCGGCTCACCTCGATGTCGTCGCTGCCCACCCGGCGCGACATGACGACCGCGCCCTCGATCATCACGTAGAAGCAGGCCGCCGGGTCACCTTCGGTGAAGACCGGCCCGGGCTCGAATAGTTCGACCCGTCCCTCGCCGCACAGCCTGCCGAGCTGCTCGGAGCTCAGCTTCTCGAAGAGGAACAGTGAGCTGATCTCGGCCGCGTTGCACGGCATCAACTGCCCGCTCATGACTGCTCCAGGTATCGGTGTACGAGCATCACGGCCATGGCTCCCTCTCCGACGGCGGACGCGACCCGCTTTGCGGACTCCGCGCGCGCGTCCCCGGCGACGAACACGCCGGGGATGTTGGTCTCCAGGTGGTACGGCGGCCGGTCCAGCTCCCAGTTGGCCGGTGGCCGCCCGTCGGCGGTCAGATCGGGCCCGGCGAGGATGAACCCGCGCTCGTCCCGCAGCACCGTGCCGTCCAGCCAGTCGGTCAGCGGGGCCGCGCCGATGAACACGAACAGCCACTGCGCGTCGACCAGTTCGGTCTGCCCGGTGGCCGTGTCGCGCAACGTCAGCTGTTCCAGGTGGCCGTCGCCGTGCACAGCCTCAACGACCGTGTGGGCCCGTACGAAGATGTTCGGCGACTCGGCGATCTGCTGGATCAGGTAATGCGACATCGACGCGGTGAGGTCCGCTCCGCGCACCAGCAGGGTGACCGACTTGGCGCCCCTGGACAGGTACATCGCCGCCTGCCCGGCCGAGTTGGCGCCGCCGACGATGTACACGTCGTGGCCCTGGCAGGCGGCGGCCTCGGTGAGCGCGGAGCCGTAGAACACCCCGCGGCCCGACAGCTCGTCGGCACCCGGCGCCTCCAGCTGCCGGTAGGACACACCGGTCGCCAGGATCACGCTGTGCGCCGCGATCTGCGACCCGTCCGCGAACCGTACGAGCCGCGCCGCCCCGCTGCCCTCCAGTCCGGTCACCTCCCGCGCGGTCAGGATCTCGGCGCCGAACTTCGTGGCCTGGCGTCGCGCCCGGTCGGTGAGCTGGCCGCCGGACACCCCGTCCGGGAAGCCCAGATAGTTCTCGATCCGTGAGCTCTGTCCGGCCTGCCCGCCGGTCGCCGACCGTTCCACGAGCACCGTACGCAGGCCCTCCGAGGCCCCGTACACGGCCGCGCCCAGCCCGGCCGGCCCGCCGCCGATGACGACCAGGTCGTAGAAGTCGGCCGTGGGCGTCGTCGCCAGCCCCACGTGCGCGGCCAGTTCGGGCACCTCCGGCTCGACGAGCGCCGTACCGTCCGCCGTGATCACCACCGGCAGCCGCTGCCCGTCCTGCCCCGCGGCCGCGAGCAGCCGCTGCCCCTCGGGCTCCTCGCTGGAGTACCAGCGGTAGGGCACCTGGTTGCGGGCCAAAAACTCCCGTACGTCCGAGGAGCGCGCCGACCACCTGTGACCGACGACCTTGGTGCTCGGCACCGGCCGGAAGTCACTGCACCGCCACGCCTCCAGCAGGTCGTCGAGCACCGGGTAGAGCTTCTCCTCCGGCGGGTCCCACGGCTTGAGGAGGTAGTGGTCGAGGTCGACGACGTTGATCGCGTCGATGGCCGCATCCGAGTCCGCGTACGCGGTCAACAGCACCCGCCGGGCACCCGGGTAGACGTCCATGGCCTGTTCGAGGAACTCGATTCCGTTCATCTGCGGCATCCGGTAGTCGGCCAGGATCACCGCGACCAGATCACCGCGCAGCTTCAGCTCCCGCAGCGCCTCCAGCGCGGACTCACCGGACTCCGCGCGCACGATCCGGTAGGAGGCGCCGTAGCGCCGCCGCAGGTCACGGGCGACGGCACGGGACACCCCGGGATCGTCGTCCACGGTCATGATGACGGTCCGCGCAGCGTCCAGGAGCGGTCGGACGAGAGATGCTGATGCTGGCTTCGGTGTCTCTGCTTCGGACATGTGCGTCTCCTCGGGCGCCGCCCCGTAGTGCGGGGTCAGCCGGCCAGTTGGTTGAGCTTGCGGATCTGTCTGTCGAAGGCGCGCGAGGGCACGATCCGGCGCAGGACGCTGACGCGCTTGGCCATCGAGCCGGCGGTGTACCGGAGCTTGGGCTTGGAATCGGTGGCGGCCGCGACGATCACCTTCGCGACAACGTCCGGGCCGTCGGCGTTGCGCACGGCCGTGGCCAGGACGTCTCGGGAGACTTCCCGCTGTGCGGCGTAGATGGGCAGGGGTGAGTCGGGGGCCATGCTGCTCGCCTCGAAACTCGTCTTTGTGTAGGCCGGCTCGACCAGCAGCACCCGGACGCCGTGCTCGCGAAGCTCATGGTCGACGGACTCGGAGTAGCCCTCGACCGCATGCTTGGTGGCGGCGTAGACGGCCATGAAGGGGGCGGGGATCAGACCGAGTACCGAGGAGACGTTGATCACGCGGCCACCGCCCTGGGTGCGCATGCGGGGCAACACTGCGTTGGCCATCCGCATCACGCCGAAGACGTTGATGTCGAAGACCTCCTTGGCCTGGCTGGTCGAGCTCTCCTCGCCGGCTCCGACCGCGCCCACGCCCGCGTTGTTGACCAGGACGTCGATCCGGCCGAACCGATCGATCACCTCCCCGACCAGGGAGCGGACCGACTCGTCGCTGGCCACGTCGAGATCGAGGAACGTCACCCCGGCGAGCGGCTCGGCCTTCGCCGCGTTGCGGCTCGTACCGACCACCGTGAAGCCGGCGCCCACCAGGGCGAGCGCCGCCGCCCGCCCGATCCCGGAGGAGGCGCCCGTCACGAGGGCCACTCGGTGAGCTGTCTGCATGGTGGTTCCTTGGGTTGGGCATGGCTTCGCCGGGCACTGTCCGGTGAGTTCAGGAAGGTTATTTACTGAACAGTCCGGAACCTACGCAGTTCTGTACTGGCTTGTCAAGAAGTGTAGGTCGGCTTTACCGTCTTTGTATGGCCAGACCACGAAGCTTCGACCGCGACCACGTCCTGCATGCCGCCGAGCGTCAGTTCCGCACCTCCGGCTACAACGGCACGAGCGTCGACGGCACGGTCCTGC
>NZ_JBEYFC010000336.1:0-10125 GCF_040634175.1 Streptomyces sp. NPDC007162 | reverse complement strand
TCGCGGCGGGCGGTGAGGACGACGCGGTAGCCGGCGGCGGCGAGGCTGCGGGCGGTCGCGGCACCGATTCCGCTGCTCGCGCCGGTGACTACCGCGATGCGGGAGGGGGCCATGGGGGTGTGCTCCTCAGGGGGTCAATTGTGCGGCCTTGTGGGAGCAAGGATAGGTGGGGTGGGGATTCGGCCGTTGCGTCGGTGCGGGTGCGTGGGGGCTGCTCGCGCAGTTCCTCCCCCAGCCTTCGGCCGGGGGGACCCCCAGCGCCTCTGGCGGGGCGCTCTTCCCAGGTCAGTTTCTGGGGGCCCACATGATGACCGCCATTCCGGTCAGGCAGATCGCCGCTCCCGTGATGTCCCAGCGGTCCGGGCGGTAGCCGTCCGCCGCCATGCCCCACAGGATCGAGCCCGCGACGAAGATCCCGCCGTACGCCGCCAGGATGCGGCCGAAGTGGGCGTCCGGCTGGAAGGTGGCGACGAAGCCGTAGGCGCCCAGGGAGATGATGCCGCCGGCGATCCAGAGCCAGCCGCGGTGTTCCCGCACGCCCTGCCAGACCAGCCAGGCACCGCCGATCTCGAAGACGGCGGCGACGACGAACAGGGCGGCGGAGCGGAGGATCAGCATGGCAGCAGCCTGCCACTTCGTGACCGTGTCACCTGATGGAGGGCGCCTGCGGCGGGGGCCGGGTGGCATACATCCGTACGAATGCCGGAGACGGACCGGGTGGCACGGACGGATGGGACGGGTGGCATGGGTGGCACGGGTGGTATGGGTGTGCGTCGGTGGGGGCTTGCGGTGGGCGTGGGGGCGCTGGTGCTCGGGGGTGGGGGGAGCGCCTGGGCCGGGGACGCCGATCTGGAGGTGCACGGGTCGGTGGTGATGCGCGGGGACCTGGCGGAGGTCCGGGTGACCCCGCGCGACCACGGGCCGGACGCCGTGACCGGTGCCAGTGTGCGGCTGAGCTGGTCGGCGCCGCTGGCGGACGGCCAGGTGCTCCCGGACCGGTGCGCGCGCACCGGCGACCGGGAGGTGGTGTGCGGTACCGGTCCGCTGGCCGTGGACGTGCCGGGCGAGCAGCTGGTGGTTCCGGTACGGCTGCGGGAGCGGCCGGCGGAGGTGGTGCTGGAGGTGGACATGGTGTGGGGCGGCGGTGCCGTGGACCACGACCGTGCGAACGACAGGCAGCGGGTGCTGGTGCTGGCCACCGGTGACCCGTACGCGTTCTGACCCGGCCGCTCAGCCGTACATCTGCTTCTTGAGGTTCGCGATCCGCCGGGCCTCCGCCACCTTCTCCGCTCCTTGGAATTTGCCCAGGTGGGCGGCCATCGCGATCGGGTCCTGGACCGAGAGCAGGAACTCGGCCATCTCCTCGTTCCTGACCACTTCGCGGAACTCGCCCTCGGTCAGCGCGACGATTCCCTCCTCCAGCGAGTCCCTGCGCTCGACCGCGACGATGTCGTAGGGCGCGCCCTGTCTCGAGATCCAGCCGAACTCGCTCTGGGACCCCTTCACCAGGTACTTCCGCTTGATCCGGATGGTGAGCAGGTATCCGAAGCGGGCTTCCGACGCGAAGTGGAGGGCCGTCGTGGGATTCGTGGAGAACTCGATCAGCTGTGCGGTGTCGTCGTTGCGATGCTGGCTCGTGTATTCGTAGACGTGCGTCGGGTCGGGGCGGGTGGCGTTCTCGTCGGGCTGCCTGAGAATCGCCGGGAAGCTGACGAACGAGCCGCGGATGATCTCCTTCTGGAGATGCATTCGCTGGGTGGGCGTCACGCCGCGCTTCAGGATGACTTCCTCTTCGCTGTCCTCGGGCAGCTGTGCGATGTGATCCTCGATGCTGGCGTCCGCCGCCTTGCTCTCCAGCGCGAGCTGCCGTCCGCCCTGGGGTGCCTCCGAGGACTCCCCTCCCTCCGGCATCCGCTGGACGGGTCCGTGCGACTCGTTCGCCGTCGCGCGCGGGGCGGCGAGGGAGGGAGCGGTCGCCTGGCCCGCGGCGTAGGCGTTGCCGTCCCGCTCGGCCGCCTGTTCGGAGTCCTGCCTCGGGTCGGTGACGGTGACGCCGGCGCCGTTGCTGTTGCCGGTCTCGGGCAGCCCCTTGAGGTTCTTGTCGACGTGGCTGAGTTCGTGGCCGATCAGCTTGTCGTCGCCCGCGGTGCCGGCGGAGAGGAAGATGTGGTTGCCGACGGTCATGGCCTGGGCGCCCATCGCGGCCGTGGCGCGCTGGGCGACCGCGTCGCGGTGGACGCGGGTGGAGGAGAGCCGGTCGTTCTGGTAGAAGGCCCCGGCCTTCGCCACGACCGACGAGGGCAGCGACTCGCTCGACGAGCTCATGGCCGCGGCCAGCAGGGCGCTCTGCCCTTGCGGGCTGGTGTCGTGCACCTGGCCGTGGTCGTGCTCGTCCTCGGTGCGCGCGACGGTGACGCCGGACACGGAACGCTGGACCGGCGGTTGCGGCGACCGGTGTCCGCATGCCGGGCCGTGCTGGTGCAGGTCCTGTGCGCCCGGGTGTCCGGACCGCCGCAGCATCTCGACGACCGCCTGGTTACCGGCGCGGCTCTGCTCGGCGAGCATCCGCTGCACCGCCGTTCCGGCGGTCGTCGGGATCGCTCTCGGTCGCTGAGGTGCCCGCCGTTGCCCGGTCGTGGTGTTCTCGTCGCGGGCGAGTCCCATGTGTGCCTTCCTCCGACGGTCAAGGCGAACCAAACCCTCACCTTCACACGAGCAGGGTCCGCGTTCCCAGGGGTGCGGGGGCAGACTTGCGGACCTATCGGGCAGTGGTAGGCGTGGGGAATAGGTGGCGGTGGGGTCTCGTTCTCCGGGTATAGTTGAATCGTAAACAACCTGGAGGGTGAGCGAGCATGCAGTTCGGGATCTTCACGGTCGGCGACGTCACGCCGGACCCCACCACGGGGCGCACGCCGACCGAGCGGGAGCGCATCAAGGCGATGGTCGCGATCGCGCTGAAGGCCGAGGAGGTCGGGCTCGACGTCTTCGCGACCGGTGAGCACCACAACCCGCCGTTCGTGCCGTCGTCGCCGACCACCATGCTCGGCCACATCGCCGCGCGCACGGAGAAGCTCGTCCTCTCCACCTCCACCACCCTCATCACCACCAACGACCCGGTGAAGATCGCCGAGGACTTCGCGATGCTCCAGCACCTGGCCGACGGCCGGGTGGACCTCATGATGGGCCGTGGCAACACCGGCCCGGTCTACCCCTGGTTCGGGCAGGACATCCGGCAGGGCATCAACCTCGCCATCGAGAACTACGCCCTGCTGCGCCGGCTGTGGCGCGAGGACGTGGTCGACTGGGAGGGCAAGTTCCGCAGCCCGCTCCAGGGCTTCACCTCCACCCCGCGCCCGCTGGACGACGTCCCGCCGTTCGTCTGGCACGGCTCCATCCGCTCGCCCGAGATAGCCGAGCAGGCCGCGTACTACGGCGACGGCTTCTTCCACAACAACATCTTCTGGCCCGCCGACCACACCAAGCGGATGGTCGAGCTGTACCGGGCCCGGTACGCCCACTACGGGCACGGCGCGCCCGAGCAGGCGATCGTCGGCCTCGGCGGCCAGGTGTTCATGCGGAAGAACTCGCAGGACGCGGTGCGCGAGTTCCGGCCGTACTTCGACAACGCGCCGGTCTACGGCCACGGGCCCTCCCTGGAGGACTTCACCGACCAGACCCCGCTGACCGTCGGCTCGCCCGAGCAGGTCATCGAGAAGACGCTGGCGTTCCGCGAGTACGCCGGTGACTACCAGCGCCAGCTGTTCCTCGTCGACCACGCGGGGCTGCCGCTGAAGACGGTCCTGGAGCAGCTCGACATGCTGGGCGAGGAGGTCGTACCGGTGCTGCGCGAGGAGTTCGCGAAGGGCCGCCCGGCGGACGTTCCCGAGGCGCCCACCCACGCGTCGCTGGTCGCGGCCGCCGCCGCGGCCGCGATCGCGGAGAAGGAGGAGGTCCAGGCATGAAGCTCGTCGTCGTCTCCGCGGGGCTGAGCGTGCCCTCGTCCACCCGGCTGCTGGCCGACCGGCTGGCCGCCGCGGTGGGTCGGGCCCCGGCCGGTGCCGGGGTGGAGATCGAGATCGTGGAGCTGCGCGACCTCGCGGTGGAGATCGCGCACAACTTCACCAACGGGTTCCCGGGGCGGAAGCTGGCGGCCGCCCTGGAGGCGGTGACCGAGGCGGACGGCGTGATCGCCGTGACCCCGGTGTTCACCGCGTCGTACAGCGGGCTGTTCAAGTCGTTCTTCGACGTGCTCGACAAGGAGGCGCTGGTCGGCAAGCCGGTGCTGATCGCGGCGACCGGGGGCACGGCCCGGCACTCGCTGGTCCTGGAGCACGCGCTGCGGCCGATGTTCGCCTACCTGCGGGCCGTCGTCGTCCCGACGGGCGTGTACGCGGCGTCGGAGGACTGGGGCGCCGAGGGCCTGGAGGACCGGGTCGAGCGGGCGGCGGGGGAGCTGGCGGCGCTGATGTCCGGGCTGGCGGCGGTCAAGCCCCGCAAGCCGGACGCCGACCTGCCGGTGGTGCCGTTCGCGGAGCAGTTGGCGAGGCTGGCCGCGAGCTGAGGGGGGCGGGGGCGCGCTGGGGGTGCCCCCGGCCGTCGGCCGGGGGAGGAACCGCGCGACCGGCCGCCGCCCACCCGCGGCCGAAAGCCCCCACCCGCGCGCAGCCGAAACCCGCCGCAGGTTCCGTTGTGACGGTGAGAGGCAGGTAAAAAGGGTGATCGTAGACCCGCTCACCCCGGCCAAGCAGCGGCTGCCTTGGCAGACTGGGGACGTGCCCCAGACTGTGCTGCTCGCCGAAGACGACCGCGCCATCCGCCACGCCCTGGAGCGTGCCCTCACCCTGGAGGGTTACGAGGTGACCGCGGTCGCGGACGGCGTGGAAGCCTTGGCGCACGCCCACCGCACCCACCCCGACGTCCTGCTCCTCGACGTGATGATGCCCGGCATCGACGGCCTCCAGGTCTGCCGGGTGCTGCGCGCGGAGGGCGACCGCACCCCGATCCTCATGCTGACCGCGCTGGTCGAGACCGCCGACCGGATCGCGGGCCTGGACGCCGGCGCCGACGACTACGTGGTCAAGCCCTTCGACGTCGAGGAGGTCTTCGCCCGGCTGCGCGCGCTGCTGCGCCGTACCTCCCCGGTGCCGGCCGGCGGTGGCGGCACCGGTGGCGGTGTGTCCGTCGGCGGCGACTCCGGGCGCGAGCCGCAGATCTCCGACCGGCAGATCGAGGCGGCCGGCCTGCGGATGGACCTCCAGGCCCGCCGGGCCTGGCGCGGCCGTCGTGAGCTGGAGCTGACCCGCACCGAGTTCGAACTCCTCGAACTGCTCGCCCGCAACGCGGGGATCGTCCTCGACCACTCCACGATCTACGACCGCATCTGGGGCTACGACTTCGGCCCCGGCTCCAAGAACCTCGCCGTCTACGTCGGCTACCTGCGCCGCAAGCTCGACGAGCCCGGTGCCCCGCAGCTGATCCACACCGTGCGGGGCGTGGGTTACGTGCTGCGGGAGGACTGAGTGGGCCGCCTCCGGCGGCCGGATCGGATCGGACGGGTGCTGGCGCGCCGTCGGCCGGGACTCGTCTCCCTGCGCACCACCTTCGTCGTCTCCTTCGCGGCGGTCACCGCGGCCGTCACGATCGTCGTCGGCATCCTGTCGTACAACGCCGCCGCCCGGCTGGTCCGCGTCGACCAGCAGTCGGTGTTCACCCAGGTCGTCTCCGACGTCCAGGACGAGGTCAAGCAGCACCGGATGATGCCGGACGACTTCTCCTCCTCCCGGCCCGGCCACGACCTGGTCCGGCCGGCCCGCACCGACGTCCAGGTGCTCGGCACGCAGGGCGAGATCGTCGACCACGGCAGCCCGGTGCTGCCGGTCACCGCCGCGGACCGGGCCGCCGCCACCGCCAGGGCCGCCGGGAGGACGGTCGAGCACAAGGACGTCCGGGTCGGCGAGGACCTGTTCCGGATCGCCACGGTCGCGCTCGGCGACGGGCGGGGCGCGGTGCAGGTGGCGCAGGAGTTCAGCGACACCGAGGACCTGCTGCGGGCGCTCCAGCAGCGGACGCTGGCGCTGATGGCGGCGGTCGTGGTCGCCGCCGGGCTGATCGGCTGGTGGCTGGCCCGGCGGATCACCCGCCGGCTGGTGATCCTCACCTCGGCCGCGGAGGACGTGGCCCGCACCCGGCAGCTCGGCATCCAGGTGCCGGTGACCGGCCTGGACGAGGTGGGGCGGCTCGGCCGTGCCTTCGACCGGATGCTCGGTCGGCTCGCCCAGTCGGAGGAGGACCAGCGGCGGCTGGTCCAGGACGCGGGCCACGAACTGCGCACCCCTCTCACCTCGCTGCGGACCAACATCTCGCTGCTCCGCCGTATCGACGAGCTGCCGCCCGCCACCCGTGACGAACTCGTCGCCGACCTGGGCCAGGAGGCACGTGAACTGACCGACCTGGTCAACGAGCTGGTCGACCTGGCCGCCGGGCAGTCGGACACGGAGCCGCCGCAGCACGTGGACCTCGTCGACATCGCGGAGGAGGTCGCCGTGCTGGCCAGGCGCCGTACCGGCCGGGAGATCCTGCTCCGCTTCAGCGGGGACACGACCACCGACGGCCGCCCCGGCATGCTGCAACGGGCCATGTCCAACCTGGTGGAGAACGCGGCCAAGTTCGACCGGGACGGCAAGGGCCCCATCGAGCTCAGGATCACCGGGCCCGCCCGGCCCGGCGCGGTCCGCGTGGAGGTCCTGGACCGCGGCCCCGGTATCGCCGAGGGCGACCTGATCCGCATCTTCGACCGCTTCTACCGCGCCGCCGACGCCCGCTCCCTGCCCGGCTCGGGCCTCGGCCTCTCCATCGTCCGCGAGGTGGCCATGGCCCACGGCGGCGCCCCCTTCGCCTTCCGCCGGGAGGGCGGCGGCGCGGTGATCGGGTTCACGGTGGGTGGAGGCTTCACGGGCGGCGCGCCCCGCGTCTGACCCGCCCGGCAGGAGACGGGCAGGCGCGCGAGGTCGCCGTGCAGGCTCCGGAACGGGTCGTCGCCGAGCACCGACGGCTCGGCGAAGCCCTTGAGGAGATGCGGGCGTGGGACGTGCCGACGGTACTCGTGCGGCGGGCGTCGGCGCACGCCCCGGCGGATGCGGGCGGCCTTCCGCCGTGCCATGGCTGAAGGCCCGGGGTGATCCGCGATCGGGCCTTCAGCCGCCGGTCCTGTACCCCGCGGATCATCCCCAGGGAACCGTGAGGAAGCCCTCCGCGCGGGCGCTCGCCAGGCCGATGCGCGGGATGTCGCTGCTGCGGGCGAAGAGGAGGTAGCGGGGCTCCCAGACCGGGCGGTACTTGGCGTTCGCCCGGTAGAGGGACTCGATCTGCCACCAGCGGGAGAAGAAGGTGAGGATGGCGTGCCACAGGCGCAGGACCGGGCCCGCGCCGAGGCGGGAGCCGCGTTCGAAGACCGAGCGGAACATCGCGAAGTTCAGCGAGACCCGGTCCACCTTCAACTCGCCGGCGCGCAGCAGGAGTTCCACGACCATGAACTCCATCAGGCCGTTCTCGGAGTTGCGGTCGCGGCGCATCAGGTCGAGGGAGAGGCCGTGCTCGCCCCAGGGCACGAAGCTCAGGAGGGCACGGGGGGTGTCGTCGGCGTCCCGGCACTCCAGCATCACGCAGCGGCCGTCCGCCGGGTCACCGAGGCGGCCCAGCGCCATGGAGAAGCCGCGTTCGGTGGCGCCGTCGCGCCAGTGGTCGGCCCGGTCGATGAGCAGTGCCAGCTCGTCCGCGGGGATGTCCTCGTGACGGCGGATGCGGACCGTGTAGCCGGCCCGGCGGACCCGGTTGTGGGCCTGGCGGACGACCCGCATCGCACGGCCTTCGAGGGTGAAGTCGGCGATGTCGACGATCGCCTCGTCACCCAGTTCGAGGGCGTCCAGACCGTGCCGGGCGTAGACGGTGCCCGCCTCCTCGCTCGCGCCCATGACGGCGGGGGTCCACGCGTGCCGGCGGGCCTCCGTCAGCCATGCGTCGATCGCGCCCGGCCAGGCCTCCGGGTCGCCGATCGGGTCGCCCGAGGCGAGGCTCACGCCGCCGACGACACGGTAGGTGACCGCCGCCTTGCCGGTCGGGGAGAAGATCGCCGCCTTGTCGCGGCGCAGCGCGAAGTAGCCGAGGGAGTCACGGGCGCCCTGTTTGTCCAGCAGGGCGCGCAGCCGGTCCTCGTCCTCCGAGCTGAGCAGCCGGCGGCCGCGCGGCGAGCGGAAGCCCGCGTACAGGACCAGGCAGAAGGCGATCGCGAGCAGGATGTTGATGATGATGTCGGTCCAGCGGGGGGCGTGCACCGCGGTCACGTGGTCGGCGAGCGGGCCGACGCTGACGCCCCGCAGGAGCGTGTAGGCGATCTCGTCGGGGAGGGTGGCGCCGGGGAGCTTGTTCGTCGCGTGCACGAGGAGGGTGCCGAGGCCGCCCGTGACGAGGATCCCGCCCGCGCCCACCGCCAGTGCCGTCTTCGGGTTCGACGGGTCGCCGACCGCGATGAACTCCCGGCGGCTGACCAGCAGCGCGGCCACGAAGAGGCCGGTGACGGCCGCGGAGACCCAGTTGAAGACGTGGGCGCGGTACTCGTGCTGGGTGAGCGCGAGGACGTAGAGCGCGAAGAGGGGAGTGGACAGCGCGGTGTTGACCACCCAGGCCGCGCGCTTGCGGCGGCGCATCACCAGCACGAAGAAGATGGCGAGCGCGGCGGAGACCAGGCCCGCGGTCGCCAGGTACGGTGTGAAGAACTGGCCGGAGTGGTGCGCGTGCTGCCGGTGCAGGTGCAGGGTGATGCGGCCGTTGTTGTGCTCGTCGACCTCCTGGCGGAACGGCAGCGACAGCACCGCCGCTATGTTCAGCACGGCGATCACGCGCAGGTACCAGACGGTGAAGTCGGCGGCTCGCCTGCGCAGTGCGCCGCCGGATTCGGTGGCGGGATCGCGGCGGGCGGCGGACGCGCGCTCGGGGATCAGTGCCGACAGCTGTGGGGGCATGGTGACCGGTCGCCTTGGGGACGGGAAACGGGATGACGGAGGGCTGACCCTACAGTCTGTAGGTTAGCTGTGGGAGGCGGGGGAACAGCCTGCCACGGTAGGGAAAACGGTGTGAAACGGGAAGGCGTCCTTACCGGCGCTCCCGTTCGGCTACCGGCGCTCCCGTTCGGCCCGCCGCCGGGCCGCCAGCATCCACGCGAGGTTGCCGATGGCCGCACCCGCCGCCACCGCCGCCACGATCACCCCGCCCGTCGCCAGCCCGTCGCTGAACAGGTGCGGGCGCCGGTCGAGACTGTGCAGGCCGAAGCCGGACAGCTCGTACACGCCCACCGCGGCGACCAGCAGGCTCGCCACCAGCACCGCGACCGTGGGGCCGAGTGCGCGCCGCGCCTCCTGCGTGTCCGAGCCGTGCATGAGTACCCCCGATGAGCTGACGGGCCGCCGTGGCCGATGGGGAACCTACAATACGTAGGGTCCGCAGCGCCCCAGGACGTGTGCATCCGCACCAGCCCGGACATCGAGGACACCGGCCCCGCCACCGCCGTCCCGTACGGCGTCGGCGTGCCCCGCACGGGTGACACCCCGGGGTACGGCGGGGTGACGCCCTGCGCGGCGGCGGGACGGTCCCCGGGTGCCGCGGACCGGTCCGTACCGCCCGGTCAGCCGAAGCGGCCCGCCACGTAGTCCGCCGTGCGCCGGTCCTGCGGGGAGTTGAAGACGGCCTCCGTGGCGCCGTGCTCGACGATGCCGCCGGGGGTGCCCTGCTCGGCCAGGAAGAACGCGCACTGCTGGGAGACGCGGGCGGCCTGCTGCATGTTGTGGGTGACGATGACGACGGTGACCTGGCCGGCCAGGTCCTGGATCGTCTCCTCGACGCGCCGGGTGGAGGTGGGGTCCAGGGCCGAGCAGGGCTCGTCCATGAGCAGGACCCGGGGGCGGACCGCCAGGGCGCGCGCGATGCACAGGCGCTGCTGCTGGCCGCCGGACAGCGCGCCGCCGGGCTGGCGGAGCCGGTCGCGGACCTCCTTCCACAGGCCGGCGCGGGTCAGGGACTCCTCGACGAGTTCGTCCTTCTCCCGGCGGTTCGCCTTCGTGCCGGTCAGCTTCA
>NZ_JBEYFC010000335.1:0-10138 GCF_040634175.1 Streptomyces sp. NPDC007162 | reverse complement strand
TGGTATTACATGCACGTTGCTTGTGAATGTGAACGCTTTCACGAATCCCTCAACAAGTGAAGGGCCGACTGCCAGGTTCCCTGGCAGGGGTCCTGTGAGTTGAAGGGGGATTCCGGTGATCAGTGGACGCCGGTGTTGCGGGCCGTCCCGACCGCCACGTAGAGCCTCGCAAACCTCAGCGGCGGATACAACCCCTTCCGGAAAGTTTTTTTTGATTCCTCGGTGTCGACTGGGTCACAGCCGTACTTCCATGGGGTGGACCCTGGCCTAAACGTTCGAGTGAAAGGACTTTAGCCCGTTCCGCTCACACAATCACACGCAGTGCGCGGCGTACGCCTGTGAACGTCACGCTCGTACGCAGTCCTAGGTGGTCGCCGTCCATCTGAAGGGGGAGGGGGGCCTTCGAATGCAAGGTGAACTGGTCCAGGTCGTGCAGCGACACCGCATGCCTGCCATGGGGTCCGCGCTCGGGGGACGAAGTGAGCAACTGTGTGCCATACCGGGCAGCCGCGGCGGACGACAGGCGGGTGAGACCGAGTACGTCGATGCCTTTATCGAACGAGGCCTTAGGTGACGTGTACATCGGGCGATTGCCGAGATACGTCCAGGGCGAGGTGTTCGAGACTATCGCCACGACCAGATCGTTGACGGGGTCGGCGCCGGGCCTTTCCAGGGTGATCGGGCCGTGCCGACGGTGCTGCTCGCCGAGGAACTGGCGGATCACCTGCCGCACGTACAGCGCGTGCGTCGACTTCTTGCCGCGCTCGCGCTGCTGCTCGACCCGGCCGACCACGCCCGCGTCGAAACCCAGCCCCGCGTTGAAGGTGAACCAGCGGGCCGGAACCGCCTCGTCCTCGGTACCGGGGGTGCCGGCGGTCAGCCCCAGGCCGACGAGACGCTCACGCTTCTCGCGGAGGGCGTCCAGCAGGTCGCCGGTGGCCTCGACCGGGTCGTTGGGCAGGCCCAGGGCGCGGGCGAAGACGTTGGTGGAGCCGCCGGGAACCACGGCGAGACCCGGCAGCCGGTCCGGGTCGGGGCCGTTGTACAGCAGGCCGTTGACCACCTCGTTGACCGTGCCGTCGCCGCCGAGTGCCACGACGAGGTCGATGTCGTCGCTGTCCGCCGCCTGCCGGGCCAGGTCGCGGGCGTGACCGCGGTACTCGGTGGTGACCGCTTCCAGCTTCACCTCGCTCGCCAGCGCGTGGATCAGGACATCGCGCCTACGTGCGCTTGTGGTGGTTGCTGCCGGATTGACCACGAGAAGTGCACGCATGGATTGCAGCGTACCTACTGGAAAGTACCGGGCCCAGACCGAGTTAGGGATCGGGTAAGAGAAAGGGGCGTGAGCCTCAACACTCGGGCCTGTCCCGACCGCGGGCTACCCTGCTGGGGTGAGCGATGCGTCTACGGCTGTGAAGGCCGACGGAACCGACGGCCCCCGTCCGCGGCGGCTGACGTACGCCGCTGCGCTGGCCGGGCTCGAAGGGCTCGCGCTGGTGGCCGGCGGGGTGTGGATGCTCGTGCTCGGGGTAACCGGCTCACCGGACGACCGGGGCCAGGCGGTCACCGGCGGTGTCACCGTGATCGTGCTGGCGCTGCTGCCGTTGCTCGCCGCGCGCGGGCTGCTGCTGCGGAAGAGCTGGAGCCGGGGCCCGGCGGTGATCACGCAGATCATGGCGCTGCCGGTGGCGTACAACCTGCTGCAGGCCGACAGTGTGGCGATTCCGGTGGGGATCGCGCTCGCCGTGGTGGCCGTGGCCGCGCTCGTACTGCTGGTGAACTCCGCTACCACCCAGGCCCTCGGGATCAAGGGGCCCGGGCGCAGTAGCTGATCCGGTCGCCACGAGGGCGGCGCGACCTACTCCTCCACCAGCAGCTTCTCCCGCAGCTGGGCCAGGGTCCGCGCCAGCAGTCGGGAGACGTGCATCTGGGAGATGCCGACCTCCTGGGCGATCTGGGACTGGGTCATGTTGCCGAAGAAGCGGAGGAGAAGGATCCGCTTCTCCCGCGGCGGGAGGTCTTCCAGGAGGGGCTTGAGCGACTCCCGGTACTCGACGCCCTCCAGGGCCTCGTCCTCCGCGCCGAGCGTGTCGGCGACCGCCGGGGACTCGTCGTCGGTGTCGGGGACGTCCAGGGACAGCGTCGAGTAGGCGTTGGCCGACTCCAGGCCCTCCAGGACCTCCTCCTCCGAGATCGCCAGCTTCTCGGCCAGTTCGTGGACCGTGGGGGAGCGGCCGTGCTGCTGGGACAGCTCCGCCGTGGCGGTCGTGAGCGCGAGGCGCAGCTCCTGGAGGCGGCGCGGCACGCGGACCGCCCAGCCCTTGTCGCGGAAATGGCGCTTGATCTCGCCGACCACGGTCGGGGTGGCGTACGTGGAGAACTCCACCCCGCGGTCCGGGTCGAACCGGTCGACCGACTTGATCAGGCCGATGGTGGCGACCTGGGTGAGGTCGTCCAGCGGCTCGCCGCGGTTGCGGAACCGGCGCGCCAGGTGCTCCACGAGCGGCAGATGCATCCGGACCAGCTGGTTGCGCAGCTCCGCGTACTCGGCGCTGCCCTCCTTGAGCGCGCGCAGCTCGACGAACTTGGCGCGCGCACCGCTGCGGTCCTGAGGCTCGTGCCGGGCTGCCTGCACCACCTCCGCGGCCAGCGCCTCGTCGTCGGCGTTTCGCTCGTGCTCGCTCATCGTCCCGCCCGTCGCCCTTTCGCGAGCCTTCGCCCCGGCCCGGTCCGGGGTCGCGACCCCGTTCCGCCCTTCCGGGGGCGCGCTCTGCACGGCACCGTCCGGACCGGGCCGCACGGAGGGGTCCTCCGGATGCGGCCTGGCCTGTTCAGGGATGCCGTCGATGCCGTCAGCCATGCGGCGGGAACCGGCCTCGGGGCCTTCGCCCCCGGCCGGCAGCTCCCGTGTGCCGCGCTCTTCGTCCCGCACCGGCCCGTCCCCGTTCCTCACGCCGGCCCGGGTCCCGCGCCGCGCTGTTTGTAGAGGCTGATCGACACGGTCTTGTCCTCGTCGACGGCCGACGAGACCTTGCCCGCCAGGGCCGAGAGCACGGTCCAGGCGAAAGTGTCGCGCGAAGGGGCGTGCCCGTCGGTGGTCGGGGCGGAGACCGTGACCTCCAGCGAGTCGTCGACGAGGCGGAAGACACAGCTGAGCACCGAGCCGGGAACGGCCTGCTGGAGCAGGATCGCGCACGCCTCGTCCACCGCGATGCGCAGGTCCTCGATCTCGTCCAGGGTGAAGTCCAAGCGGGCGGCGAGACCGGCCGTGGCCGTGCGCAGCACCGACAGGTAGGCACCCGCAGCCGGCAGCCGGACTTCCACGAAGTCCTGGGTCGCGGGCTCGCCTGCGATCTGGGACACCCTCACCTCCATGGTGGTACAAGCTTCTCGGGGCCGAGGGTCGCCCCCCGGGGTAACGCACTACGTGGTTCAGCGGTGACGCTACCGCGCTCCGAACTTTTCTGTCCCCGGGACCCCGACCCCTGGCGTCACTCACAGTAAACCTGTGGATACGCTCCGTGTCTAGGGGTCCGCCTTGCCCAATTGGGAAGAGCGCGCGCCGGGTTGACGTACCCCGGCGTCGAACCGTCGAACCGTCGGCACGGCCGCGTTCAGCGGCCGTAGTGCAGTGTCACACGAGGACGTGGTCGACGAAGCACCAGCGCCAGTCCTCACCGGGCTCGAACGTCCGCATCACCGGGTGACCTGAGGTCTCGTGGTGCCCCGTCGCATGTCTTCCCGGTGACGAGTCGCAGCACGCCACGTGGCCACAGGTCAGACAGATCCGCAGCTGGACCGGGTGCCAGCCCTTTGCGAGACACTCGGGACAGGTCTCGTTCAGGGGGTCGGGTTCAGGCTGCGGCAGCGCGCCGGCATGCGTGCACTGTTTCATGATTGCCAGATTACGACGGGTGTGCGGGTGGCCGCGCGGAAAATGAGGGTGGGCGAGGATCATGGACGTGATGCCACTGCTGTTGCTGGTGGCGGGGAGCACCGTGATCGCGGCGGCCGCCCGGCGGACCCCCGTGCCCGCACCGCTGCTCCTGGTCGCGGTCGGCCTGGCGGTGTCGTACATCCCGGGCGTGCCGGACTACACCCTCGACCCGGAGGTCGTCCTCCCGCTCCTGCTGCCCCCGCTGCTGTACACCTCGGCGTCCGACAGCTCCTACCTCGATCTGCGGGCCCAGATGAGACCGGTCGCGCTGCTCTCGGTCGGATACGCCCTCTTCGCCACCGTCGTGGTCGGCTGGGCGGTGTACCTGCTCGTCCCCGGCATGCCGCTGCCCGCGGCGCTGGTGCTGGGCGCGGTGGTGGCCCCGCCGGACGCGGTGGCGGCGACCGCGGTGGCCCGCCGGGTGGGGCTCCCGTCCCGCATCACGACGATCCTCCAGGGCGAGTCCCTGCTCAACGACGCCACCGCGATCACGGCGTACAAGGTCGCCCTCGGGGCCGCCGTCGGCGCGGGCGCGACCTGGGCCGGGGGCATCGAGGAGTTCCTGCTCGCGGCGGTCGGCGGCGTCGGCGTCGGCCTGCTCCTCATGGCACCGCTGCACTGGCTGCGCACCCGCCTGAGGGAGCCGCTGCTCCAGAACACGCTCTCGCTGCTCATCCCGTTCGTCGCGTACGGCGTCGCGGAGCAGCTGCACGCCTCCGGTGTCCTCGCCGTCGTGGTGGTCGCCCTCTATCTCGGCCACCGCGCGTGGGAGGTCGACTTCGCCACCCGGCTCCAGGAGGAGGCGGTCTGGAAGATGGTCGCCTTCATCCTCGAATCGGCGGTCTTCGCGCTGATCGGCCTGCAACTCCCGATCGTCCTGAGGGGCCTCGGCCAGTACGAGGGCGCCGAGGCCGTGTGGTACGCGGTGGCCGTCTTCCTGGTCGTCGTGGCCGCCCGCTTCGCCTGGTGCTACCCGGCGACCTTCCTGCCGCGGATGTTCTCCGCGCGGATCAGGGAACGCGAGTCCAACCCCACCTGGAAGGGCGCGATGGTGACCTCGTGGGCCGGGATGCGCGGGGTGGTCTCGCTCGCCATCGCCTTCTCGATCCCCGTCACCGTGCACGGCGGCGGTGCCTTCCCGCACCGCAACCTGGTCCTCTTCCTGACCTTCACCACCGTGATCGGCACCCTGGTGGTGCAGGGGCTGACCCTGCCGCCGCTGATCCGCCGGCTGCGCTTCCCCGGCCGCGACCCGCAGGCCGAGACCCTCGCCGAGGCCAACGCCCAGGCGCAGGCCTCCCGCGCGGCCGCGGCCCGCCTCGACGAACTCCTCACCGACGACCGCAACGAACTCCCGCCCCCGCTCGCCGACCGCCTCCGCATCGTCCTGGAGCGCCGCCGCGACGCCGTCTGGGAGCGCCTCGGCCAGACCAACCCCGTCACCGGCGAGACGGTCGACGACACCTACCGCCGTCTCTCCCGCGAGATGATCAGCTCCGAACGCGAGGTGTTCGTCCGCCTCCGCGACCACCGCTACATCGACGACGAGATGCTGCGCACCCTGCTGCGCCGGCTGGACCTGGAGGAGGCGGCGGCCTACCGGGAGGCGGGCTGAGCCGCCGCGGGAACCCCCGCCCGGCGGCGCGGGTCAGGCCGTGACGACCGCCACCACCCGGGTCCCCCGCGCGAACGCCCCTTCCGCCGCCAGTGCGACGAGCCCGAACAGCAACTTGGCCACATACAGCCGCTCGACCCGCATCCCGTGCCGGGTCTCGAAATCCGCTGCGAAGGAATCGAGTTCGGGTGTCGTGCGCCCGTACCCCCCGAAGTGGAACCGCTCGTCCAGCGACCAGTCCCCCGACCGCGACCCGAACGCCGCCACCTGCAGCCGTGCCGTCTCCCCGGCCAGGAACCCGCCCTTGAGCACCGGCACGCCCACCGCCCGCTGCCCGGCGCCCAGGCCCGCGGCCAGTCCGGCCAGGGTGCCGCCGGTGCCGCAGGCGACCGCGGCCACGTCGGCCCGCCCCCGCAGTTCCTCGCCGAGGGCACGGCAGCCGCGTACCGCCGCCGCGTTGCTGCCGCCCTCCGGCACGACGTACGCGTTCTCCGCGTCCGCCGCCCGCAGCAGAGCGGCCAGAACCTCCGGCTCGGCCTTCCGTCGATACGTCGACCTGTCGACGAAGTGCAGTCGCATGCCGTCGGCCGCGCACCGCGCGAGGGAGGCGTTCAGGGGCCGGTCGGCCAGTTCCCCGCCCCGTACCACCCCCACCGTCGGGAAGCCGAGCAGGCGGCCCGCGGCGGCCGTCGCCCGCAGGTGGTTGGAGTACGCTCCGCCGAAGGTGACGATCGGCCGGCCGGCCGCCGCCTCGATGTTCGGGACCAGCTTGCGCCACTTGTTGCCGATCAGGTCCGGGTGGATCAGGTCGTCCCGCTTGAGGAGCAGCCGGACGCCGTGCCGGGCGAAACGGTCGTCGGCCACCTCCTCGAGAGGGGACGGCAGCCGCGGCTTGAGTATGTCGGCGCTGGTCACGTCGTCATTGTCGCCCGGACGG
Organism: Streptomyces sp. NPDC007162; assembly: GCF_040634175.1. Taxonomy (NCBI): domain Bacteria; kingdom Bacillati; phylum Actinomycetota; class Actinomycetes; order Kitasatosporales; family Streptomycetaceae; genus Streptomyces; species Streptomyces sp. NPDC007162. The sequence continues at coordinate 3,649 of NZ_JBEYFC010000335.1, read as the reverse complement.
CCGCCCGGATGCCCGCTCGGGCGGCTGCCCGGGGTCACTTCAGGCGGTCCCGGACGCGGTCGCGCAGCCAGGCCGTCGAGAAGCCGCGCGGATCCACCTTTCCCGGCTGCCACTCGGCGTGCCCGATCACCGACCGCTCCGACCACCCGTGCCGTCGGCACACCGCCGCGGCCGCCTTCACGATCGCCTCCAGCTGAGCCTGGGGCCAGGGCTCCTCGCCGTCGCCGAGGTTCTCGCACTCGAAGCCGTAGAAGTGCCGGTTGCCGTCGGTGTTCGCCTCCCTGTCCAGGGGGAGGGTCTTCTCGGCGATCACGGCGCGCAGTACGTCGTCGTCGCCGAGGCCGGCGTGGTTGGCGCGGCCGTGGCCGACCAGGTGGACCGTGCCGTCCTTGGTGACGACGCCGTGGCACAGCGGGCCGGGCAGGTCGGGGCGGCCGTCGCGGCAGAGCCGGACGGTGCGCTCGGCGTCGGCGGTCGCCGTGTGGTGGATCATCACGCCGTGCACGGGGCCCCAGGGGCCCTTGTGGTTGCGGTTGTGCTCCCGCCAGTCGCCGACCTCGACGACCCTGACGCCCTCGTCCCGCAACGCGTCGAGGAAAGCACCCGCGGACATGGGTGGGGCCATGACCGCCTCCTTCTTCTTCTTCGTGGGGGCCTGCGGTGGAACTCCGGTAATTTCTACAGAAGTCGGGTGTTCCGGGGTAGTCGCCCCAAGCGTGTTCGGATCGCATACGAGCCGATCAGGACAAGTCGGCATATCACGGGGCGGCCGGTCGGGCGAAGCGCAGGCCTGCCCAGTAGTCCGATGATCTATTCCCGCTCTTTCGGGTAATGGTCCCGGCACGCTCGGTGATGACAGGGTGGCCGATGAGACCGATGCGCGGGCAGTTCGGCGTCCGCGCAGGTATGGGAGGGCATTTCCTTATGTCGGTAGGCGAAGAGGTCCGCACGGATCAGGGCAAGCCGCAGCAGTCTCTGGACACGGCGGCAGCGCGGAACCTGGCCACCACGACCAAGTCCGCGCCACAGATGCAGGAGATCAGTTCCCGCTGGCTGCTGCGGTCACTGCCCTGGGTCGATGTGCAGGGCGGCACGTACCGGGTGAACCGACGGCTCACCTACACGGTCGGAGACGGCCGTATCACCTTCCTGAAGACCGGCGACCGCGTCGAGGTCATCCCGGCGGAGCTGGGCGAACTGCCCATCCTGCGGGCGTACGAGGACCAGGAGGTGCTGGGGGAGCTGGCCCAGCGCTGCCGTCAGCGGGACTTCGGCCCGGGCGAGGTCATCGCCTCGTTCGGCAACCAGGCGGACGAGGTGTACCTGCTCGCCCACGGCCGCGTGGAGAAGGTCGGCACCGGCCCCTACGGCGACGACGCGGTGCTCGGTGTCCTCGCCGACGGCGCGTACTTCGGCGAACAGGGACTGATCGACCCGGACGCCATCTGGGACTACACCGCCCGCGCGGACACGGCCTGCACCGTGCTGATCCTGTCCCGGCAGGACTTCGAGCAGGTCGCCGAGCGCGCCGACTCGCTGCGCGAGCACCTTCAGCACCTGCGCGCGATCCCCGAGCAGCGCACCAACAAGTACGGCGAGAAGGAGGTCGCCCTCGCGGCCGGCCACAGCGGCGAACCCGACATCCCGCACACCTTCGTCGACTACGAGGCCCGGCCGCGGGAGTACGAGCTGAGCATCGCCCAGACGGTGCTGCGCATCCACACCCGGGTGGCCGACCTCTACAACCAGCCGATGAACCAGACCGAGCACCAGTTGCGGCTCACCGTCGAGGCGTTGAAGGAGCGCCAGGAGCACGAGCTCATCAACAACCGGGAGTTCGGCCTGCTCAGCAACTGCCAGTACGACCAGCGGCTGCAGCCCCACGACGGCGTGCCCAGCCCGGACGACATGGACGAACTGCTCAGCCGCCGCCGGGGCACCAAGCTCTTCCTCGCCCACCCGCGCGCGATCTCGGCCTTCGGGCGTGAGCTCAACAAGCGCGGACTGGTCCCGGAGACCATCGAGATCGGCGGCAACCGCATCCCGACCTGGCGCGGGGTCCCGATCTACCCGTGCAACAAGATCCCGGTCACCGAGGCCCGGACCACCTCGATCATCGCCATGCGCACGGGCGAGTCGGAGCAGGGCGTCATCGGGCTGCGGCAGTCCGGGATCCCCGACGAGATCGAACCGAGCCTGTCGGTCCGCTTCATGGGCATCAACGAGCAGGCCGTCATCAACTACCTGGTCACCGCCTACTACTCGGCGGCGGTCCTGGTCCCGGATGCCCTCGGTGTGCTGGAGAACGTCGAGATCGGCCGGTGGAGGTGACGTTTCCGCACGTGGCGGCCGTGTCCCCGCCCTCCGGGGCGGGTACACCCTCGGGGTACGTGCCGAGCCGGGGCGAAGACGCCACCGTACGCACACCCCGCGAGAGGGAGGCCATGCCCGAGTTCGTGACGGAAAGGAAGCAGGGTCCCACGGCGGTTCCGCCGGCCGGACCCGAGGCGCTCGACGGTGCCGAGGCGGCGGCCATACTGGAGCGCGCCCGGGCGTCCGTCGACCCCGAACTGCGCGCCGCCGTCGACTCGTTGCCCGGTTCGATGCGGCGGATCGCGCGCTACCACTTCGGCTGGGAGCACGTGGACGGCACCCCGGCCGCGGGCAACGCGGGCAAGGCCATCCGGCCCGCGCTGGTCCTCGCAGCCGCCGAAGCGCTCGGTGGCCCGCAGGCTCGCGCGGCCGCCGTAGGGGCGGCGGCCGCCGTGGAGCTGGTGCACAACTTCACGCTGCTGCACGACGACGTCATGGACCGGGACACCTCCCGCAGGCACCGGCCCACCGTCTGGACCGTCTTCGGCGACACCGACGCGATCCTCGCCGGGGACGCGCTCCACGCCGTGGCGCTGAGGCTGCTCGCGCAGGATCCGCACCCGGCGTCCGGAGCGGCCGCCGCCCGCCTCACGCAGTGCGTGCTCGAACTGTGCGCCGGACAACACGCGGACACCGCGATGGAGGACCGGGCACCGGACGAGGTCACCCTCGACGAGGTGCTCGCCATGGCCGAGGCCAAGACCGGGGCGCTCCTCGGCTGCGCCTGCGCCCTGGGTGCGCTGTACGCGGGGGCGGGCGAGGCGGAGGTCACGGCGCTCGACGGGTTCGGCCGGCAGGCCGGCCTCGCCTTCCAGCTGATCGACGACGTCATCGGGATATGGGGTGATCCACAGCGCACCGGCAAGCCGGCCGGTGCCGACCTGGCGGCCCGCAAGAAGTCCCTGCCGGTCGTCGCGGCCCTCACCTCCGGCAGTCCGGCCGCCGCTGAACTCGCCGAGCTGTACACCGAACCGCACGTGCGGGCGGACGCGGCCGAGATCGCGCGTACCGCACTGGCCGTGGAGCGGGCGGGCGGCCGGGACTGGGCGCAGGCCGAAGCGGCCGACCGGATGGCCCGGGCGATGCAGGAGCTCGCGCGTGCCGTGCCCGACCCCGAGCCGGCCGGCGGCCTGCTCGCGCTTGCCGAGTTCGTGACCCGGCGCAGCAGATGAAGACCCCGGAGGAGATGGGCCGCCCGCCGCGCGTCGACGACCACGGCGGAGAGGTGTACGTCTACCGCCGGGCCACCCTGCCCTGCCACATCTGCGGCACCGGG
>NZ_JBEYFC010000334.1:0-10149 GCF_040634175.1 Streptomyces sp. NPDC007162 | reverse complement strand
GCGCTGGCGTTCGGTATCGGCACCTCCCAGGTGGAGCACGTGCTGGCCACCCAGACGCTGCCGCTGGCCCGACCGAAGACCATGGCCATCACGGTCGACGGCGAGCTGCCCGAGGGCGTCACCGCCAAGGACCTGATCCTGGCGATCATCGCCAGGATCGGTACGGGCGGCGGCCAGGGCTACATCCTGGAGTACCGCGGCTCCGCCATCGAGAAGCTCTCGATGGAGGCCCGCATGACCATCTGCAACATGTCGATCGAGGCCGGCGCCCGCGCGGGCATGATCGCCCCCGACGAGACCACCTTCGCGTACATCAAGGGCCGTGCCCACGCCCCCGAGGGCGCGGACTGGGACGCGGCGGTCGAGTACTGGAAGACGCTGCGGACGGACGAGGACGCGGTCTTCGACGCCGAGGTCCGCATCGACGCCGCCGCCCTCTCGCCGTTCGTCACCTGGGGCACCAACCCGGGCCAGGGCGCCCCGCTTTCGGCGGACGTCCCCGACCCGGCTTCGTACGAAGACGCTTCGGAGCGCCTCGCCGCCGAAAAGGCCCTGGAGTACATGGGGTTGGAGGCCGGCCAGCCGCTGCGCTCCATCAGCGTGGACACCGTCTTCGTAGGCTCCTGCACCAACGGCCGGATCGAGGACCTGCGCGCCGCCGCGGACATCCTCAAGGACCGGAAAGTCGCCGAGGGCGTACGGATGCTGGTCGTCCCCGGCTCCGCGCGGGTCGGTCTGCAGGCCGTCTCCGAGGGCCTGGACGTGGTCTTCAAGGAGGCCGGCGCCGAATGGCGGCACGCGGGCTGCTCGATGTGCCTCGGCATGAACCCCGACCAGCTGGCTCCGGGTGAGCGCTCGGCCTCCACGTCGAACCGCAACTTCGAGGGCCGGCAGGGCAAGGGTGGCCGCACCCACCTGGTGTCGCCGCAGGTCGCGGCCGCGACCGCCGTCCTGGGCCACCTGGCCTCCCCGGCCGACCTGTCCGACGTTCGTACGCCCGCTGGAGTCTGATCAGCCATGGAAGCATTCACCACGCACACCGGCCGGGCCGTCCCGCTGCGCCGCTCCAACGTCGACACCGACCAGATCATCCCTGCTCACTGGCTCAAGAAGGTGACCCGGGACGGCTTCGAGGACGGGCTGTTCGAGGCCTGGCGCAAGGACGAGAACTTCATCCTCAACCGCCCCGAGCGGCAGGGCGCCAGCGTCCTGGTCGCCGGCCCCGACTTCGGCACCGGCTCCTCCCGCGAGCACGCCGTGTGGGCGCTGCAGAACTACGGCTTCAAGACCGTGATCTCCTCCCGCTTCGCCGACATCTTCCGGGGCAACTCGCTGAAGAACGGCCTGCTCACGGTGGTCCTGGACCAGAAGATCGTGGAGGCGCTGCAGGAGCTCTCGGAGAACGACCCCGAGGCCGAGATCACCGTCGACCTGGAGAAGCGCGAGGTGCGCGCCGAGGGCGTCACCGCCTCCTTCGAGCTGGACGAGAACTCCCGCTGGCGCCTGCTGAACGGGCTGGACGACATCTCCATCACCCTCCAGAGCGAGGCTGACATCGCCGCGTACGAGGCCAAGCGGCCGTCGTACAAGCCGCGGACGCTCCAGGTCTGACCCGTGGCCCGGTTCGGGCCTGATCACCACATCTGAACACGGCTGGTTTCAGCCATCGCGTGACCCCGCCTGTACCCCCGATCGCCACGATTGGGGGTACAGCCATGTCTGCACCCGAACGGACGCTCGCGTTGTCGCAGGTCTTGCCAACTTCCCACGTTAGGGCTGATGTTGTGGGGGTAGGTGAGTGCTGTGTCCGGGGCTTGCGCAAGTGCCCGGAAGGCCATTTGAGGCGGTAGTTGCCCCCTGCGCAGGCGACAACTCGCCCCAGATGGCACAATCTGTGCATGGAACACGACGGCCAACTCCAGCTCTATGCGGCGGTCGCGGGCCAACTGAAGGAAGCGCACACAGCAGTGCGCGCACTGCAAGTCCCGGAGGGCGTACGGATGGCGCTGACCCGGAAGCTGCTGGTCATTACGGCCGCGGCCAAGCACGACATCGCCGATGCGGCAAGGCGACTCGAGCGGTTCAACGCCGACCTCGAAGCGGGTCGATTCCCGCAAGAGGAAGGCTGACCGGACCCTGCGAGACGGCCGAGTCCGTTGCGGCACAAGGGTGATAAGCCCGTTTCGTGTTTGATTTGCGGTATATATCTGCCTAACGTGCGAAAAAGCTTGAACACTTTCGTTCTGGCGATGTCTCCGAAGGGGAAGACGTGAACAAGGCGCAGCTCGTAGAAGCGATTGCCGACAAGATGGGCGGCCGCCAGCAGGCGGCCGACGCTGTCGACCATGTCCTGGACGCCATCGTCCGCGCGGTCGTCGCGGGTGAGCGGGTCTCGGTCACCGGCTTCGGGTCCTTCGAGAAGGTGGACCGTCCCGCCCGCTACGCCCGCAATCCCCAGACGGGCGAGCGGGTTCGGGTCAAGAAGACCTCCGTGCCGCGCTTCCGCGCCGGTCAGGGCTTCAAGGACCTGGTGAGCGGCTCCAAGAAGCTCCCCCGCGGCGGTGAGGTCTCGGTCAAGAAGGCGCCCAAGGGCAGCCTGACCGGCGCCGCTTCCGCGACGGTCAAGAAGGCGGCGGCGAAGAAGACCACCGCCAAGAAGACGACGGGCGCGGCCAGGAAGACCACGGCCGCCGCGAAGAAGACGACGGCGAAGAAGACCACGGGGGCGGCGGCCGCCAAGAAGACCACGGCGACGGCGAAGAAGACGACCGCGAAGAAGACCACGGCGACGGCGAAGAAGACCGCGGCGAAGAAGGCCCCGGCCAAGAAGGTCACCGCCAAGAAGGCGCCGGCCAAGAAGTCGACCGCGCGGAAGGCCACCGCCAAGAAGACCGCGACTCGCTAGGCGTTCGCTTCGGCGGCGCGCTCGGGATACTCACGCGACGGGCCGGATTCCCCTGGGGAGTCCGGCCCGCGGTGTTTTCTCGGGTGGGTTGCGTTGTGCGGGGCGCCTTCGCCTCAGAACGTCTGAAGCGTCACCAGGGTGATCCGGAGGTCCGCACCCGTCCCCTCGGTCTCGATGCGTACCCTCTGGCCCGGCCTGAGCAGGCGCAGACCGCCCGCCTCGAAGGCGGGGCCGTCGAAGGGGACCGGGGTTCCGTCGTCCAGGAGCACCTGGCCGCTGCGGGTCTCGGGGTCGTACGTGTATGCGGTCGCCTGCATGGGCGCAGCCTACTGGTCCGGGATCAGCAGGCGGGCCGCCACCGTCGCCGTGCGTGGGCCCACGCCCAGGGCCAGGGCGCTGCGCAGGTCCGCGCCGGTGTCCACGTCCTGGCGTACCGAGTCGACCTCGGCGACCCGCAGCTCCACGGCTCCGGAGGCGGCGTGCCGGGCGCGGGAATCCGGGCCGAACGCGGGCGCCAATTCACTGCCGGGTATCGCCGCCAGCAGAGTGGTGCCGATTGCCGCCGCGTCCGGAAGAAAAGCCCGCGGGAATTCCGCGGCCGAGTCGAGTACCCGGGACAATTCCAGCGGACGCAACGCGGGCAGATCCGCGTTCAGGGCCGCCACGGGGCTTTCCGGACGCGATGCGCGTACGACGGCCGCCCCGTGCCTGAGGGCGGCGTTCAGGCCGCCCTGCGGCGTGTCGGGGACGATGCGCGCGCCCAGCGCCGAGAGCTCGCGCCCGGCCAGCGGATCGACCGTGACGACCACCACATCCTTCACGGCCTGGCAGGCCAGGGCCGCCGCCACCGTGTCCTGGGCGAACGCGAGGGCCAGCGACGGGCGCACCCCGTCCGCCGCGGTGTCCGCGAGCCTGCTCTTGGCCCGGGCCAGAGGCTTGAGCGGAATGACCAAGGTCCACTGCACCGATGTACCGTCCCTCCCTCGTTGCCTCATTGTCACCCGGGCCCACCGGGTGTCCGCGACACCGAGGCGTACGGTGTTCTCGACAGACCGGCGGGCCGGGGCCACACTTCTTCCCGATCCCGGACCGGGAGGAAGTCCTAGAGGAAGGTGTCCGCGTGCCCCGCCGGAGAATCGGCTTCTGGTACCGCTTCGCTGCGGTGCTCTGCAAACCGCCGCTGGTGGTTCTGATCAAGCGGGACTGGCGCGGAATGGACAACATTCCGGCCGAGGGCGGATTTATCACCGCGGTGAACCACAATTCTCACATCGACCCCTTCGCCTACGCCCACTATCAGTACAACAGTGGCCGCGTTCCGCGATTCCTGGCGAAGAGCGGGCTTTTCAAGAAGGGATTTGTCGGCGCCGCCATGCGGGGCACGGGACAGATCCCCGTCTACCGGGAGTCCACCGACGCGCTCAGCGCCTTCCGGGCCGCGATCGACGCCGTGGAACGCGGCGAGTGCGTCGCCTTCTACCCAGAGGGAACGATCACGCGCGACCCGGACCAGTGGCCCATGACCGGCAAGACCGGTGCCGCCCGCGTCGCCCTGCAGACCAGGTGCCCGGTGATCCCGGTCGCCCAGTGGGGCGCCAACGAACTGCTCCCGCCGTACGCGAAGAAGCTCAACCTGCTGCCCCGCAAGACGCACCACGTCCTCGCCGGTCCGCCGGTCGACCTCACCCGCTTCTACGGCAAGGAGATGACCCAGGACGTCCTCAGGGAGGCGACCGAGGTCATCATGGCGGCCATCACGCGGCAGCTGGAGGAGATCCGCGGCGAGAAGGCCCCCGAGACCCCCTACGATCCTCGCCAGGTGCGGATCGAGCAGCGGCGCCGGGCGCGTGCGCAGAGCGGTCTGGAAGAGGAGAGCGGCAAGTGAGCAAGCCTGCCAAGGCGGCGGTGTTCAGCGCGGGTTCGTGGGGTACGGCCTTCGGGATGGTGCTCGCCGACGCCGGGTGCGAGGTCACCCTGTGGGCGCGGCGCGCGGAGGTCGCGGAGGCGATCAACTCCGGCCGTACCAACCCCGACTACCTGCCGGGCGTGGAACTCCCCGAGAACCTCCGGGCCACGACCGACCCCGCCGAGGCGGCCGCCGGCGCCGACTTCACGTTCCTGTCGGTGCCGTCCCAGACCATGCGGGCCAACCTCGCCGACTGGACGCCGCTGCTCGCGCCGGAGACGATTCTCGTGTCCCTGATGAAGGGCGTCGAACTCGGTACCGCCATGCGGATGAGCGAGGTCATCGACGACGTGACCAAGGTCGGCGGGGACCGCATCGCCGTCGTCACCGGGCCCAACCTCGCCCGGGAGATCGCGGCCCGGATGCCGGCCGCAGCCGTGGTCGCCTGCACCGACGAGACGGTGGCCCGGCGCCTCCAGGCGGCCTGTCACACACCGTACTTCCGCCCCTACACCGAGACCGACGTGGTCGGCTGCGAGCTGGGCGGTGCCGTGAAGAACGTCATCGGCCTCGCCGTGGGCATCGCGGACGGCATGGGACTCGGCGACAACGCCAAGGGCTCGCTCATCACCCGCGGCCTCGCGGAGACCGCCCGGCTGGGCATGGCGCTCGGCGCGGACCCGTTGACCTTCTCCGGACTCGCGGGCCTCGGCGACCTGGTGGCCACCTGTTCCTCGCCGCTGTCCCGCAACCACACCTTCGGCACCAACCTCGGCAAGGGCATGACCCTGGAGGAGACCGTCGCGGTCACCAGGCAGACCGCCGAAGGCGTCAAGTCCTGCGAGTCCGTGGCCGATCTGGCCCGCAGGCACGGCGTGGAGATGCCGATCACCGAGACCGTCGTGGACATCGTGCACGAGGGCAAGCCGCCGGTGGTCGCCCTCAAGGAGCTGATGTCGCGCAGCGCGAAGCCCGAGCGACGCTGAGCCACGGCACGCGACGGACGCTGTCTCGGGGCCCTGCCTCCGGGTACTCTCAACGCGATATGAGCACCGAGAACCTCCCCCAGAGCCCTGAGCAGCCCGCTCGCAAGCCGCGTGTGGCCGTCGTGTTCGGCGGTCGCAGCTCCGAGCACGGGATCTCCACGGTCACCGCAGGCGCCGTACTCGCCGCCATCGACCGGACGAAGTACGACGTCCTGCCGATCGGCATCACCCGGGAAGGCCGCTGGGTGCTCACGGCCGACGAACCGGAACGCATGGCGATCGCCGACCGCCGCACCCCGGAGGTCGGCGACCTCGCCGAGTCCACCGAGGGCGGTGTCGTCCTCCCGGTCGACCCGGCCAGCCGCGAGGTCGTCTACAGCGAGCCCGGCTCGGTGCCCAAGGCGCTCGGCGAGGTCGACGTGGTCTTCCCGATGCTGCACGGCCCCTACGGCGAGGACGGCACCCTCCAGGGCCTCCTGGAGCTCTCCGGCGTCCCCTACGTCGGCTCGGGCGTGCTCGCCTCGGCCGTCGGCCAGGACAAGGAGTACATGAAGCGGGTGTTCACCTCCTTCGGGCTCAAGGTCGGCCCGTACCTGGTGATCCGCCCCCGCGAGTGGAAGCAGGACGAGTCCGCCGCCCGCAAGCGGATCGTCGACTTCGCCGGCGAGCACGGCTGGCCGCTGTTCGTGAAGCCCGCGCGCGCGGGCTCGTCGATCGGCATCACCAAGGTCGACGACCTGGCGGGCCTGGACGAGGCGATCGCCGAGGCCCAGTCCCACGACCCGAAGATCCTCGTCGAGGCGGCGCTGCGGGGCCGTGAGATCGAGGTCGGCGTCCTGGAGTTCGAGGACGGCCCGCGCGCCTCGGTCCCGGCGGAGATCCCGCCGGCCGCCGCGCACGCGTACTACGACTTCGAGGCCAAGTACATCGACTCCACCCCCGGTGTCGTCCCGGCCCCGCTGACCCCGCAGGAGACGACCGAGATCCAGGCGCTCGCGGTGGACGCCTTCGAGGCCGCGTCCTGCGAGGGCCTGGTCCGCGCCGACTTCTTCCTCACCGAGGACGGCGACTTCGTCATCAACGAGATCAACACGATGCCGGGCTTCACCCCGATCTCGATGTACCCGCAGATGTGGCAGGCGACGGGTGTCAGCTACCCCGACCTCATCGACCGCCTGATCCAGGCGGCCCTGAGCCGTTCGACAGGGCTTCGCTGAAGCGCCCGACGGCGCCTAGTCGGCGATCCCCTCAGGCACCGCTTCCTTGATGGCAGGCGCCAGGCTCACCAACGGCGCCATGCCATCCCCCGTCCGCTTCGCCGGAATCGTCACCTCGACATACGCCTTCCGCAACGTGGTGGTGAACCGGAACGACTTGTCGGCCCGCTGCTCCAGCAGCCACCCCACCCCGTTCACCTCCACCCCGTCCGCTTCCGGGTCGGCCATCTTCGCGGGCCGCGGAACACCGCACCGCAGTATGATCGCCGGGTCGCCGCCCCAGCCGGCGGTCAGCGGAGAGGCCGGTTCCGGATCACGCCGGCCCAGCTTGTCAACCTTCGTCGGCAGCGCCCGGTCAAGGCGGTCGCAGAGCTTCACGACCGCCGCGCCCGGACTGGGAACCGCCGCCGACGGGGCGTCGTCTGCTGATGAGCAGCCCGCGGTCGCGATCACCAACGCGGCGAGCGCGGACAGACCGAATGGCCGGTGACGGAAGAAGTTCACCGGCCAAGGGTAGACGGGGGCTACAGATGGACCACCGGGCAGGTCAGGGTGCGCGTGATGCCGTCCACCTGCTGGACCTTCGCGACCACCATCCGACCGAGTTCGTCGACTGTCTCGGCCTGCGCGCGCACGATGACGTCATACGGTCCTGTCACATCCTCGGCCTGGATCACTCCGGGGATCTTGCTGATCGTCTCGGCGACGGTCGACGCTTTGCCGACCTCCGTCTGGATCAGGATGTACGCCTGTACCACGGAACCTCCAGGGCGGCCACGAGGATCATGTGGGGAAAAGGAACGCCACGGTATCGCGTCGCCGCTCACCGCGGGGAGACCTGCGCGGACAGGGGCTTGCGCGCCAGGGTGCAGGCACGGCAGAAGTTGACGGTCACCTCGACCGTATCCAGGACGACGGTGACGCGCGAGCGGGCACGGCACGGCACAGAAGGGGCGCAAGGGCAATGAAGGGCACTGTTGGTGAGCTCGGGGAGTTCGGGCTCATCAGGGAGCTCACCTCCCGTCTCACCACCACTCCGGCGGTCCGGGTCGGCCCCGGCGACGACGCCGCGGTGGTCGCCGCGCCCGACCGCCGGGTCGTGGCGAGCACCGACATCCTGCTGGAGGGCCGGCACTTCCGCCGCGACTGGTCCACTGCCTACGACGTGGGCCGCAAGGCCGCCGCCCAGAACCTCGCGGACATCGCCGCCATGGGCGCCGTGCCGACCGCGCTGCTGCTCGGCCTGGTCGTCCCCGCCGAACTGCCCGTGACCTGGCCCAGCGAGCTGATGGACGGCATCCGGGACGAGTGCCAGGTGGCCGGCGCCTCGGTGGTCGGCGGGGATGTCGTACGCGGGGACACGATCATGGTGTCCATCACCGCGCTCGGCGACCTGCGCAACCAGGAGCCGGTCACCCGGGCCGGCGCCCAGCCCGGCGACCTGGTGGCCGTCACGGGCTGGCTGGGCTGGTCCGCGGCCGGCTACGCGGTGCTCTCCCGGGGCTTCCGGTCGCCCCGCGCCTTCGTGGAGGCCCACCGCCGCCCCGAGCCGCCGTACCACGCGGGCCCGGCGGCCGCCGGCCTCGGCGCCACCGCGATGTGCGACGTGAGCGACGGGCTGATCGCCGACCTCGGGCACATCGCGGAGGCCAGCAAGGTCCGTATCGACATCCGGTCCGGCGCGATCGACGTCCCCACCCAGATGAACGACATCGGGCAGGCCGTCGGCGTCGACCCCATCCAGTGGGTGCTGACCGGAGGCGAGGACCACGCGATCGTGGCGACCTTCCCGCCGGACGTGAAACTGCCCGCCCGCTGGAAGGTGATCGGCGAGGTCCTCAACCCGTCCGCGCTGCCCCAGGTCACCGTCGACGGGGCGCCCTGGACCCGCAAGGGCGGCTGGGACCACTTCGGGGACATCGAGTCATGAGCCTCCCGCGCGTCCTGACCGTCGCGGGCTCCGACTCCGGCGGCGGGGCCGGGATCCAGGCCGACCTGAAGACGATGCTGGCGCTCGGCGTGCACGGCATGAGCGTGGTCACCGCGGTCACCGCGCAGAACTCCGTCGGCGTCCAGGGCGCCTGGGAGCTGCCGGTGGCGGCGGTGCGCGCCCAGTACCGCGCCGTCGTGGACGACATCGGCGTGGACGCGGTGAAGACCGGCATGCTCGCCTCGGCGGAACTGGTCGAGGCGGTGTCCGAGTTGATCGCCGGGACCGGGGTGCCCACGGTCGTGGACCCGGTGGGCGTCTCCAAGCACGGTGACCCCCTCATCGCCGCCTCCGCCCTGGACTCGGTCCGCACCAAGCTGCTCCCGGTCGCCACCGTGGCCACCCCGAACCTCGACGAGGTGGCCCAACTCACCGGGGTCCGCGTCGAGTCGGAGGACGGTCTGCGACGGGCCGCGGCCGCCGTGCTGTCGTACGGACCGGAGTGGGTGCTGATCAAGGGCGGCCATCTGCCGGGCGACGCCGTCGACCTGCTCACAAACGGCACGGACGAACATCTGCTGCGCGCCCCCCGGCACGACAACCGGCACACGCACGGCACGGGCTGCACCCTCGCCTCCGCGATCGCCGCCCAGCTGGCGAGGGGACGATCCGTGCCGGAGGCGGTGGCGGCGGCCAAGGAGTACGTCACCGGGGCGATCGCGGCCGGGTTCGCGCTGGGCGCCGGGATCGGGCCCGTGGACCACGGCTGGGCCCTCAGAACGGGTACTCCCGCAGCTTGATGCCGGTGGCCGCCTTCTCGGTCGGCCTCTTGAAGAAGCGGTGCCGACGACGGACCCCGGCGCCTCGGCCGCGTCCACGAGCTCCAGGTCGCCGGCCGGGCCGCGGCCGGAATTTCCGGGCACGGCAAAAAGCCGGCCCACCTCACGGTGGACCGGCTCTGTGCAGCGAACCAGCGGTGGCCGCGCGCTCAGCGACAGTGCGTCAGCGCGAGACCTTGCCGGCCTTGATGCACGAGGTGCAGGCGTTCAGGCGCTTAGGCGTCCCGCCGACCACGGTACGCACGCGCTGGATGTTCGGGTTCCAGCGACGGGACGTACGGCGGTGCGAAAACGAGATGCTGTTGCCGAAGCCCGGCCCCTTGCCACAGACGTCGCAGTTGGCAGCCACGGGTCACTCCAAAGACT
>NZ_JBEYFC010000333.1:0-10162 GCF_040634175.1 Streptomyces sp. NPDC007162 | reverse complement strand
GGAAGCCTAAACTAAGGCAGTCCTAAGTTAGTACGCGGGTCCGGTCTATGACCTCATAAGGCGATCTTATGACCCATCCCGGGTCCGGCTTATGCCCGGGAACGGTACCCGGTGCGGTTCCCCCAGGTGCTTGGCGGCCGCCCCGGCCATGCACCACCCTGTCCTCTGCGGCGCACCGAGGCGCGGTGCGCCCGAGGGCGAGGGGTGAGGGCGTGGACGCACGCGGGGAGACGACCGTCGCGGTGACCGGCGGCAGCGGATTCGTCGGCAGCCATCTGGTACGACGGCTGCTGGAGCGGGGCTACCGGGTCCGTGCGACCGTTCGCAGCACCTCCGACGCCGCGAAGGTCCGGCCGCTGTGGGACCTCCAGGAGGCCTTTCCCGGACAACTCGCCCTGTTCCGTGCCGACCTGCTCCGGGACGGCTCCTTCGACGAGGCGTTCCGCGGCTGCGCGACCGTCTTCCACGTGGCCTCGCCGTTCCTGATGCCGGAGCGCATCAAGGACGGCCGGCGGGACGTGGTGGACCCGGCGTTGCTCGGCACCCGCAACGTCCTCGGGAGCGTGGCCCGTACCCCCGAGGTGACGACCCTGGTGTTCACCTCCACCGTCGGCGCGATCTTCGGCGACTACGCCGACGTCCGTGAGATGCCCGGCCAGGTGCTGACGGAGCAGTACTTCAACACCACCAGCACGGTGGCGAACAACCCGTACCACTACGCCAAGACGGTCGCCGAACGCGCCGCCTGGGACGCCGAGGCCGCCCAGGACCGCTGGCGCATGGTGTCGGTCAACCCCGGCCTCGTGCTGGGGCCGTCCCTGGCGCCCGCCTCCGAGTCCGGCAGCCTGTTCCTGCTGGACGAACTGTTCAAGGGCTACTTCTGCTACGGCGCCCCGGACTTCGGGTTCACCACCGCGGACGTCCGTGACGTGGCCGACGCGCACATCGCGGCGGCGGAGAACCCGGCGGCCAAGGGCCGTTACATCGTCGCCAACGAGACGATGACGTCGTTTCATGAGATGTCCCGGATCATCCGCACCCGCCACCGCTGGGACCCGCGGCTGCCGCGCACCGCGCTCCCGCACTGGCCGGTACGGATCCTCGGCCCGCTCTTCGGCCTCACCCAGGACTACATACGCAAACACCTCGGTATCCGCTTCCGCGTCGACAACAGCCGCAGCGTCCACGAACTGGGCCTCGTCTACCGGCCGGTCGAGGAGACCCTCCTGGACCACCACGAGAGCTGGCGCACGCGGCGGCGGAGGGTCTGACGCCCGGGTCCGTCCCGGCTACGCGGGGCGGATCACCCGGTGGATCGCAGACTCCCCGGCGTTGTAGATCGACTCCTCGCGGATGGACGCCCCGGGGCTCGGCGCGTGGATCATCGTGCCGCCACCCGCGTAGATTCCCACGTGGCTGTCGTTGTCGAAGAAGAACACCAGGTCACCGGGTTCGACGGCGGCCAGCGTCACCGGGGTGCCGGCCAGCGTCTGCTCCGGGGCGGTAC
The DNA here is from genome assembly GCF_040634175.1 of Streptomyces sp. NPDC007162. Classification (NCBI taxonomy): domain Bacteria; kingdom Bacillati; phylum Actinomycetota; class Actinomycetes; order Kitasatosporales; family Streptomycetaceae; genus Streptomyces; species Streptomyces sp. NPDC007162. The sequence goes on along the minus strand of NZ_JBEYFC010000333.1, from coordinate 8,655 downwards.
GCGGCAGTGTGACGCCCGCGGCACGCCAGGCGGCCTGGGTGAGGCTGGAGCAGTCGTACGACTCCGGTCCGGTCGCCCCCCAGACGCACGGCCGTCCGATCTGCGCCCGCGCGAACTCCAGTGCCCTCATGGCCTTGCCGGGCTCGGCCACGGCGACGGCCTGGGGGAAGGCGGCGGGAGCGGGGGCCGGAGCGGTGACCACCGGGACGGCGGGGGTCATCGCCATGGGGGGCGCGGTCATGACAGCGACGGGTGCGGTGGCCATCGCTGCGGGGGCGGCGGCCACCGCAGCGGGAGGCACCGTCATGGCCGGCTGCGCCAGGGGCATCGCCGCAGGGGGCGCGGCCATGACCGGGGGCATCGGAGTGGACGGCATCGGCATCGGCATCGGCATCGGCATCGGCGTGGGCGCCGGTGCGGGGGGCGGGGTCATCGCCATGGCGGTGGGGTAGCCGGAGGCCGCGGGCTGCATCCCGGCGGCGTACGCGGCCATGTCGGCCGCGGGTGCCATGGGGTAGGCGCCCATGCCGGGGTCGGTCGGCGGGCCGGCGGGCATGGGGGGCACGGCGGGCATGACCGCGGTGGCGGCCTGAGCCGCGGTGTCGTACCCACCGGTGGGGTAGCCCATCCCGGGGGTGGCGGCCGGCGCGGTGGCGTAGGTGGCGGCATAGGCGGCCGCCTGCGGCGACATGACCTGGAAGGAGCCGGTGTCGATCGGGGCGGGAACGGGAACGGGAACGGGTGCGGGTGCGGCGGTCGGGAAGGCACCCGTGGTTATGGGGGCGGCGGAGGGGAAGGCGCCGGTGCCGGAGGCCCCGGTGGTCGGGAAGGCGCCCGAGTCGGGCGCGGACGGCATCGGGAACGTGCCGGTCGCGCCCGGCGTCATGATGCGGAAGGAACCGGTGTCCGCCGGGGACGGCCCCGCGGCCGTAGTCGGGAAGGCACCCGTGCCGCCCGGCGTCATGACGCGGAAGGCGCCGCTGTCGGTGATGGGGTTGGTGGCAGGGGTGGCGTCGGTGTTGCCGGGGGTCATGACGCGGAAGGCGCCGCTGTCGGTGATGGGGTTGGTGGCGGGGGCGGTGTTCGTGTTGCCGGGGGTCATGACGCGGAAGCCGCCGCTGTCGGTCATGGGGTTCACGGCCTGGGCGGCGTCACCGGCGCCGGGGGTCATGGTGCGGTACGAATCCGTGTCCGCCGGGGGCATGTTCTGGGCCGCGCCGGCGCCCGGGGTCATGACGCGGAAGCCGCCGGTGTCCATGGTGGGTACGGGCGGGATCGCGCCCGTCTCCGTCACGGTCATCGCCGGCAGCACGCCCGTGCCGGCCAGGGCGTCGGTCCGGAAGGCGCCGGAGTCCGTGCGCTGGGCGGGAATGCCGACGGCCGCAGTCGACCACTCCTGCGCCGGAACCCGGGTCTCGGGCATCGGCCACGGGTTCTGCGACGTCTGGGCGGGCTGCCCGGTGCGCTGCGACAGCAGCTCGCGCGCCTTGGCGACCTTCAGCTGGCTCTTGGTCTTGGAGGTCCCCGGCGCGGTCCGGCGCGGGGCGGCCGCGGACAGGGCCTTGGGCGGGCTCGACGGGATCGGCCCGCCCGCGGGCAGCGCCGCGACCGGCCCCGCCGTCAGCTCCAGCTTCGGGCGCTCCGCGGGCAGTTCACGGACCACCTCGACGCCGCTCTGCGCGGACGGCCCCGCGGGCAGTGCCGGACGGGCCGGGCCGGAGTCCTCCAACTGGCTGAGCAGGTCGGCGGCCATGGCGCTGACCGGCCGGCGCGGGCCGGGCCGCTCGGGCATCCGGTCGGACGGCAGCGCGGCCGGCACGCTCGGCCCCAGCTTCGCCCGCGCACCCTCGAACCACTCCCGGGCGATGTTGTCGAGGCCCGGGTCGTCAGTACGCTGCCGCTTGAACAGCGGGACGCCGCGTGAGCGCGAACCACCGCTCATCGCCCGTGTGGCGTTGTAGTTCCCGGTGGCGTTCTCGGCCTGGTCGTAGAGGTTGTTGATCCGCTGTCGAACCTCGTCACGGCTCTCGGACGCCATGGGGGTCGTGCTCCTTCCGTGCTCCGCCTACCGGGTCAGCAGTGGGGGTACTCCCAGGCCGTTCAGGCACTGGGGGAGGGTTCGGGCCTGGTATCCGGAAGGTATGCCCTACGGCCCCTGCCCTGCCGGGCATTCGGCCGATTCACCCCAGTGGTCGGTTGGGTCCCCGGCTCCGGATCACCCCGTGGGGACCGGACTCGGCGGAAGCCGCGCGGCCCGACGGGATTCGCCGGGGGGAGCCGAGCGGCTTGAACGTCAACTTAGCCAACTTGTGTCACTCGTGTGAAGGTTGACGTGCGTAATGTCCGATACGTATTTGTGATGTTCGTCGTATTGTTCGGTGTGGGTATACGCGGCGCGGCATTTCGCCCGCGCTGCGATCACAGTCGGACGACCACCAGCGCGGTGTCATCGGTCGCACCGTCCGGTGGGAGCAGCTCGCCCAGTACGGCGTCGGCGAGTTCCTCGGGCTCCAACTCGCGGTTGCCGGAAAGGGATCGGGCGAGCCGGTGCAGTCCGGTGTCGATGTCCTCGCGGCGGCGCTCGACAAGTCCGTCGGTGTAGAGGACGAGCGTCGCACCGTCGTCGAACGCGGTGACGGCCTGTGGGCGTGGCTGCGGATCGGGGCGGGCGTCGAGCGGGGGATCGGTGGCCCGGTCGAGGAACTCCACCCGGCCGTCGGGGTGCAGCAGGGCGGGTGGCGGGTGCCCGGCGCTGCTGTAGGTGACCGTGTGCCGGTGGAAGTCGACGAACGCCGTCACCGCCGTGGCCGACTCGGCGCCGTCCACCACGTGCGCGTACCGCCCCAGCACGTCGAGTGCCTGGGCGGGCCCCGCGGCCACCCGGGACGCCGCGGTCAGCGCGCTGCGCAACTGCCCCATCACGCAGGCTGCTTCGAGCCCGTGCCCGACCACGTCCCCCACCGAGACGCCGACCCGGTCCCCGCCGACCAGGTCGACCAGGTCGTACCAGTCGCCGCACACGTTCAGCCCGCCGGTCGCGGGCCGGTAGCGTACGGCCGCTCCGTGCCGCCCCAGCTTCCGCGGCGCGGGGAGCATCGCCTCCTGGAGGGCGACGGCCACTTCGCGCTCCCTGCTGTGCGCCTGCCGCAGCCGCTCGTTGATCTCCTGCAACTCGCCTGCCCGCCGGTACAGTTCGGCCTCCAGCACCTGTGCCCGCCCGCCACCGGTGGCCTGGCGGGCCCGGATCAGTTCGGTGACCTCCTCCACCCGGTGCACCAGCAGGACGACCTTGCCGTCCTGGTCGACCAGCGGCACGTTCACCGGGCTCCAGTAGCGCTCCTCCCAGTACCCGGGCCGGCCGGGGACCTGCACGTCGTACCGCTGGAGAGCCATCGTGTCGCGCTCGCCGGTGGCGAGGACCTGATCACGACACCCCCGCCAGATGACGCCTGATGGAACCAATCAGGGGAAGTCCACAGATGGGGCTGTGACGTTGTCCAGCGGCCCCGGGGATTGGTCGGCGCCGGGACCACTTGCGTGGGGACTCCCCTTTTCTTCCGGGGGCTCGGGGCGTCTGAGGCTTTGGTCGTAGGTCGTAGGTCGGTGGTGAAGTGATCGGCGGGAACAGAAGATTGACGATGTGGAATCTCCTGGTTTTGATGTGGATGCCTTCCTTCAGCAGCCGCTCACCGCTCGTATCGCGCCGAGCGGGCCGACGGTTCGTCCTGTCTGGTTCCTCTGGGAGGAGGGAGCTTTCTGGACCTTGACAGGCCCATGGGCCCGGCTGTTCGACGGCGTGAAGGATGACCCGAAGGTCGCCCTCGTGGTGGACGAGTGCGATCTCGCGACGGGGTGTGTCCGGCAGGTGATAGCTCGGGGCCAGGCCGAGCTTGTGCCCTTTGACGTGCCGAGGGGGCGGCGCAAGATTGCCCGCTATTTGGGTGCAGACGAGGCTTTGTGGGACGAGCGTTTCGTGCACTACCTGCACGACGATCCGGGCGAACGAGGCACGATGTGGCTGCATTTGGTGCCTGCCTCGCTCACCGCGACGGATCTCAGCTACTCCGTGGCATCGTGATGGTGTCTTCGCGGCCTCGTTCTTCTGCGCCTTGGTGCGGGCCAGTCGGTAGGACTCGGTTCCGGTCTCGACGATGGTGGCGTTGAACGTGAGGCGGTCGACGATCGCCGCGCAGAGCCGTGGATCGGTGAAAGTCCGGCTCCAGCCAGTGAGCGTTTTCAGCGTTGCCTCTCCAGAGTGAGGACGGCTTTGGTGATGACGCTCATGCGGTTGGGGCTGATGCGGGATCTGCGGACGATCTGCCAGGATTTGAGCCGTGCCATGCCGCGTTCGACGGGTGCGCGGGCTCCGGACACTGCCCGATTCCTGGTCCGCTCGGTAGGCGTGAGTTCGTCGTGGGATGGGCGGCGCTTGGCGGTGGTGACCCAGTCGCCCGCGCCGACGTAGGCCGTGCCGGCGAGGATCGGGACGCCCTGACGAGCGCAGATCCGGAGGATCTTGTGGGTGCGGGCGGCCGTCAGGTCGTGCGTGCGGCCCGGCAGCGCCGGCGAGAGCCACAGAATCTGACCGTCCGGGTCCTTGACGACCTGCACGTTCACTCCGTGCCGTTTGTGTTTCGCGGAGTAGTCGGCTCTGCCGTCGCCGACGCGGTCACACTCCGCAAGCGTGCCGTCCAGGAGCACAAAGTCCGGGTCGTGGTCGCGCAGTGTCTTCAGCAGGCCGGGCGCCTGCTGGGCGAGCAGGCCGATGACGGAGGTGACGTAGGCGTGGGCGGTACCGACGGATATCCCGAAGGCCGCGGCGGTCCTCGTGAGGGTGTCATGCCGGCGCAGGTACACGAGTGCGACGAGCGCACGCCGGTGCGGCGGGAGTTCGCACCGCCGGTCACGCCGACGGGTGAAGATGAGCATCGTGACCCACTCCACCAAGGCGTGGGGCAGGTCGAGTGCGGCAGGGTAGGGCACCAACAAAGCTCCTGTGCTGCTGGGTTGAGACGTCGAACACCTCCCTCAACGGCACGGGAGACCTGCCCGTTGCGCACCCCCCGACCACACGCCGTTCCGTCACCGCCCTTCTCGGGTCCAGAGCCACTGTTCGGCGGCATCACCATGGCGTGAGCAGGGCGTGAAACACGGGTTCCTGCGACTCCCCTGGGAGGCGCTGCCCGCCTGCGGCCCCTGCACCACCACCGTCCCCGCCGACCTGGCTTCATCTTCAGTCGCGCGGTGACTTGATCGCCAGACCGGTTGGGCCGGCCTGGCGGCGGTCAAACCGCGGTAGATCCCTGGCGCCTGCTGCTGCCCAATACGTCCTCTTGGCACAACCGCTGAATGCGTCTAGCCTTTTGAGCGGTTGCTCAAATCGTTTGGTGAACAGGGGGCTTCGTGGCCAAGGCCGGTGGGAAGCGGTCTGTCGACCCGGCCGGGAAGGCTGGCTCTGCAGGTACCCGGGCGTCACTGATCGAAGGAGCGATCACAGCGCTGCGTGAGAAGGGATTCGCCGGGGCGAGCGCGCGGGAGATCGCCCGGCACGCCGGCTGCAATCAGGCGTTGATCTTCTACCACTTCGGTTCGCTGGTCCAACTGCACCTGGCGGCCCTGGACGCGGTCAGCAGCGCGCGCCGCGATCGTTACCAGGGCATGGTCGACGCGTCAAAGAGCCTTGGCGATCTGGTGCAGGCTGCCAGGGCCGTCTTCGACGAGGACCTGAACGAGGGGCACGTGAGCGTGCTCGTCGAGATGATCGCGGCTGCCCAGTTCACCCCCGAGCTACGTCCAGAAGTTGCAGCCCGGATCCGTCCGTGGCGTGCCTTCGCCGCCGACAGTATCCGGGACGGACTTGCGGGTTACCCAGCCGCCCGGCTGCTGCCGCCCGAGGAACTCGCCCACGCGATCGTGGCCCTGTACCTGGGTCTGGAGATGCTCGCCAACCTCGAAGAAGAACGCGAACCCGCTCTCGCCCTGTTCGACCGGGCACGGAAGATCGCCTCGGTCCTCGACATCTTCAAACGAAAGAGGAAGGCATGACAAGAAAGAGACGCGACTGGCTACTCTTCACCGGTTGGTTCCTCACCGGAGCCTGCTACCTGCTCGCCCTGTTCACGGTGCTCTCGATCGGGCTCTTCATTCTGCCCCTGGCCCTGGCCGCCACCATCTTCCTGGCCACCCGCCGTGGAACCGGGCGAGGTATGGTCGGTCTGGTGTCCGGCGCGAGCCTGCCGCTCTTCCTCCTCGCCTACCTCAACCGGCACGGCCCCGGTACCTACTGCGACAACACCGCTGGCGGCCAGTCCTGCACCGAAGGCCTGCTCAGCCCCTGGCTTCTCCTCCTCGGAGGCGTCTGTCTGCTCTGCGCGGGAGTTGTACTCTTCCTCACCGTCCGGCGACGGCCCGCCGACGGCCTTCCGCTGAGCCGGCCCCGGGAAGTCTGAGGGGCCAGCCGCCTGCCCTCCACCACCTGGCAGCGGCACAGCGCCGGAAACGGCGCGAAAGGGCCGCGCTACTACGACTGGGCGTGGACTAACACCAGCAGCAGCCGCCGGCACCTGCTCATCCGACGCGACCGCTCCGCCGGCGAACTCGCCTTCTACCTGTGCTGGTCACCACCGAAGTGCCTTGTCCGAACTGGTCCGCGTCGCCGGTGTCCGCTGGAGCATCGAGGAATGCTTCCAAACCGCCAAGGGCCAGGTCGGACTCGCTTTCCTGACCGCCCTCGCCGCTGACGCGGCTCCCGACCGGCACACCAGCACGCGCCACCTTGCCCGCAGCCGCGATCCGATCACACTCACCGTCCCGGAAATCCGCCACCTGCTCGCCGCCACAGCCACTACCGACGACGGACCACCAGCGAACCCACCGGATAGATCACGAAACCGCACTGGAGTATCAGGAGCCGGTGAGGCGACGGGTGAGGCTGGTGATCACGGTGGTGCCGAGTAGCCAGCCGGAGAGGGAGCTGATCCAGGCGATCCAGGCAGTGCTGTCGACAGGGGTGAACGCCTTTTCCTGACCCAGGTCGAGGACGGGCAGGATCAGGTCGAGGGAGAAGACGATCGGTTGGAAGGACGGTCCGTGGGATTGAGCGGGCCGTGGTGGTGCTGCTGAGAAGGCGATGGCAGCGGTGGCGACCAGGGCCAGCAGCCACATCAGCGCGCGCCTCGGTCTGTAGCCGTATCCGACAGTGGCGTCTTCGATGTAGCCCCATAGCCGGGCAGGCCATGGCAGGCTGCGCCGGCGTTGTCGATGCCGAGCCAGGAGTACTGTGCGCGCGTCGTCGTCATGGCCGAGTTGACGGTAGTAGGCGGCCAACTGTTCGTAGGGCTGGGGGTGGTAGTCAGCGCTGCGCTGTAGCCAGGGCAGACGGTGAGCGGCCGGCATCACCGGGTGGAGGGCTTGGTAGGTGAGTGCGGTGAGCGCAATCTGTGCGGGCCACGAGTCAGTGGAATCGGTGATGGAAACGACGGTCGCAGCGCTCAGGTCGAGGGTGGCGGGCGGCGCAGTGAGGGCCTCCAGATGGAGCGCTCCGAGGGCGGCGCGGTGCAGGTCGACGGTTGCTTCCTCCGTGAACGTTGTCCCGATGAGCGAAAGGGTGCCCTTGACCTCGGCCCGGGTGAGATCGATGGTTCCTGCGACGCGTGACGCATTGTCCAGCGTGATGTTTGCTTCCACTCGGGCTCCGGGAGCCCGAAGCGCGAACTGGTGGTACGTGAGGAGCGTGCTGGCGGTGAGTTCTATCGATTCGCCGACCACCGCAGCGAACAGATTGACACCCCCCTCGACCGTCAGGCCACCAGCGTAGATACCACCACCGACGGTGAGCGTCGGAGCGCTGACGGCCCACCCGGTGGTAGTCCGTATGTCGGCACGGGCAAGCCAGCATTGGCCGCCAATCGTTGCGCCGAACAGGCGGACGCCACCGCCGTCGACCAACAGGCTGGTACAGCGGAGGTCTTGAACGAGGTGGAGGCCGTCGCCACGGAACGCCGGACGTTCCTCCTCGCCGGACAGGTGGGCCTCGGTGAGCTCAATGGTGAAGGCCTGGGCGCCCCACAGGTTGAGCCCGCCCGTCACATGAGCGGAGTGCGCGTACAAGCCGCCTTCGACGCGGAGCTGAGGCCCGTTCACGGCAAAGCCGGCTCCGTCGCCTGTGATGCGGGCGGAAGTGAGCCACAGATCGCCCCTGATCTGCGCGCCGAACAGGTCCAATCCGCCACTGACCAGCTGGTCAAGTGTCAGATCGCCGTCCGCGCGCAGTCGGTCGGCGCGCAGCCGAGGCATGTGACAGCCGGTGAAGTCCGCCGAGCGCAGGGAGGCGTCGGCGAGGTCCACCGGCTCATCGAACCGACTTTCGCGGAAGGAGAAGGGGATCTCGACCGCGGCGTGGCGCAGTTCGAGGCGTCCGGTGATGTGCGCACCGATCAGCTGCAGCCGCGACACCGCTCCCGGCTCCGGCGCAGGGGGTTGCAATAGGAGAACGGCGATGACCTCGGCAGGGACTTCCTGGCTCATGGAACTCGGGTCCTGTGTCGTGCCGTCGGGTGATGCAGCACTGTGAAACTGTTCAGCCGCACCACGCCGTGAACGGAAGTGGGGCTGTTCGTGGTTTCAGAACCAACACAGTGGACGCGAGCAACTGAG
>NZ_JBEYFC010000332.1:0-10168 GCF_040634175.1 Streptomyces sp. NPDC007162 | reverse complement strand
GAAGCGCAACAGCGGACCTTGCCGATCGTCAGGATTGGCGGGTACGGAAATCCGCGCCCGCCACCCCGGCCGCGCACCCTGATCGCGGCGGCGATGACTCAGGTGGCCTCCTTGCGCGGTGCGCGGCGGAGGGGCAGGCGGGTGCGGAGGCCCAGCCGTCCGCCGGTCACGACCAGGGCGACGATCAGGACGACACCGGTGAACAGGCTGGGGGCCCATTGGGCGGAGGTCGCGAGGCCGAGGCCCACTGTGCCGGTGCCCAGCAGGAGGACTGCGATGACCGTGCCCCAGGAGTTGAAGCGGCCCGCGCGGAGCTGGGTCGCGCCGACGAAGGCGGCGGCGTACGACGACAGCAGATAGGGTGTCCCGGCCTCGGGAGAGCCCGAGCCGATCTGCGAGGCGAAGACGACGCCCGCGCATCCGGCGATCGCCGAGGACGCGACGAGGGTGAGGAAGCGAAGGCGGTCGGTGGGCACGCCCTGCAGACGCGCCGCGTCCGAGTTGAAGCCCGTCGCGTACAGGCGGCGCCCGGTCGCGGTGTGCTCCAGGACAAACCACAGCGCGATCGCCACTACCAGGAGGTAGAGAACGGGGATGGTGAAGCCGCCCGCGCTCTTCTGCCCGATGCTCGCGAAGGGTTCACGCAGCAGTTTGACGCCGGTGATCGACGTGCCGTCGGTGAACATCGTGATGAACGCCTGGACGAGCGACCCGGTCGCCAGTGTGGCGATGAACGAGTCCACCCGCAGCGTCACCACGACGATTCCGTTGATCAGGCCGATCACCAGGGCGGTGCCCAGGGCGAGGGCGATCGCGCCCCCGGCGCCGATGTCCGTGGACACGATCACCTTGGCGGTGATGACTCCGGTCAGCGACATCGTGTAGGCGATCGACAGGTCGAAGACGCGCGCGGCCAGCGGCGGCACCACGCTCAACGCGACCAGGCCGGTCACCGCGTTGCTGTTGAGCACCTGCTGGAACGTCGACCAGGTGGGAAACGTGTCGGGCGCCCAGAACGAGAAGACCATGATGATCACGATCCACACGTAGACCGCGCCGATGTTCGTGAAGGACAGACCCGTAAGCGCACGGCGTCCCAGCGGGGGGCGAGTCGGCGGGGAGGCGGGTGGGGCCTCGGTCGGTTCGCCGACGGACGGGCCGGTGCCGGTGGGATCGGCGGCGGTGGTGTTCATCATTCGGTTCCTTCCATGGCATGGACGAGCGTCGGCTCGGTGATGGCCTCACCGGCGATCTCCCGTACGACCCGGCCGTCGCGCAGCACCAGGACCCGGGTGCACAGGGCGAGCAGGTCGCCCACGTCCGACGAGGAGATGATGACGCCGAGCCCTTGGGCCGCCTGCTCCTTGATCAGGTCATAGAGCTGGAGCCGGGTGGCGATGTCGACACCGGCCGTCGGCTCGCACAGCACCAGAACCTCGGGTTCGAGGGCCAGGCAGCGGGCCATGACGACCTTCTGCTGGTTGCCGCCGCTGAGTGTGGTGATCGGGGCGTCGCGGCCGGAGGTACGGATCCCGACCCGGTCCACCCAGTCGTCGACGACTGCGGCCTCGTGCCGGCCGTCGAGGATGCGCCGCCCCGTACGGAGCCGGGACAGCAACGGCAGCGTGAGGTTCTCGGCGACGCTGAAATCGGCGATCACACCGTGGGCCGCCCGGTCTCCAGGCACCAGGGGGATGCCGAGGCGGGCGGCGCGGGAGGCGTCGGACCACTCCGGCGACCGGGCGGGAGAGCGCAACTGCCCTTCTACGTCACCGGGCCAGGCGCCGGTCACGACGTAGGGCAGCACGTCGTGACCGGAACCGGCGAGCCCGGTGATACCGAGCAGTTCACCGCGGGCAAGGGAGAACCCGAGCCCCCGGAGCGGACCGCCGGTCAACTCCCGGGCCTCCAAGGCGAGTTCGCCGGACCGTGATGTCGCCGAGACCTTCGGGCGCTCGGCTGGACGCTCCGTCGCCTCGCCGGCCATGAGGGAGGCGAGGCTCTGCGGCGTCAGCCCCTGCACGGGCCGGGTGGCGATGCGCCGGCCACCCCGGATGACGGTCACCCGGTCCGCCACCTGGAAGATCTCGTCGAGGCGGTGTGACACGTAGAGCACGCTCGCCCCGCCCCGCCGTACCTCCCGCACGATGTCCAGGAGCTTGCCGACCTCGCCCGGCGGGAGTACCGCGGTCGGTTCGTCCAGCACCAGCAGGCCCTGGTCGGCCTCCCATCCCTGGAGCGCGGCGGCGATGGCCACCACCGTGCGTTGCACGGGCGTGGCGTCCACCAGGGGGCGGCGCACGTCGATGTCCAGGCCGAACCGGTGGACGAGTTCCACGGTGCGCTGCTCCTGCTCGCGCCAGCGGATGTTGCCGAAGCGGCTGCGGGCGAAGCCCCGGCTGAGCGCCAGGTTGTCCATCGCGCTCAACTCGCCCACCAGGCCCAGCTCCTGATGGACGAATCGCAGCCGGTCGTGGTCCGAGCCGAGTTCGAAGGGCTCGCCGTCCAACTGGGCGTCGGCACCCGCATCCGCCTGGTGGTAACCGGCGAGGATCTTGATGAGGGTCGACTTCCCGGAGCCGTTGGGGCCGACCAGGGCGTGGATCTCGCCTCGCGCGATGTCCAGATCGACGTCCCGCAGCGCCTGGGTCCCGCCGAAACGCTTGGACAGTCCGGTGATGCTCAGCACCGGGCTCGTCGTCACTGTGTCCGACATTCCGATCACGACCCGCCCTGTACGGCCAGGCCCTCGACGGCGGCGATGGGGTTCGTGCGACCTGTCATGAGGTCCGCGAGCCGTTCGGCGGCGGCGATGGTCGGCAGGTTGGTGTTGGCCCGCGGCACCTCCGGGAAGACCGAGGCATCGGCGACCCACAGCCCTTCGACGCCGAGCACGCGGCCGGCCGGGTCGACCACCGCGCGCGGGTCGTCGGGCGCGCCCATGCGGCAGGTGCCGCAGATGTGGCCGGTGTCGCCGATCGTCTCCAGCAGCCACCGGTCGATGGCGGTGTCGTCCGCGAGCGCGTCGATGCCCGCGCCGGTGAGGTCGACGGCGATGTGCTCGAAGGCGGCGTCGAACGAACCGGACCGGACCAGCTCCAGGCAGCGGTGGACGCCGTCCCGCATCCGTTTGAGGTCCCCGGGGTCGTCCAGCAGGTTCTGTTCGATGACGGGGTGGACGTCCGGGTCGGGTGAGGCCAGGCGCAGTGTGCCGCGGGAGAACTCCTGGTTGGCCCACAGACAGAGCAGCCCCGGACCTCCCGAGGCGTGGCCGCCGCCCGTACCGCCCCAGGTGCCGCGGGCCCCGTCGGCCACCAGGTGCGAATCGTTCATGTCGGGCAGGGCGAGGGTCTGGTTGATCGACACGATCATCATGTCGTTCTCGCTCGCGTCCGCGAGATGGGACGAGTAGCGCAGACAGCAGTTGGTCTGCCGTTCGTCCAGGCCGGGCCGTGCCTCGGGGCGCTGGTGGAGCCAGAACAGTGCCAACGGGTGCTCCTGCATTCCCTCACCGACCGGCAGCGACGCCACAGGACCGCCCGGTCCGATCCCGGAACGCAGCAGGATCGAGGGGGAGTGCACGGCCCCGGCGCAGAGCACGATGCGCGCGGCGCGGACCTGCGTCCAGGTGCCTTCCACGCGCACCCGCACACCCACCGCGCGACCGCCCTCGACGATCACCTGATCGACCGTCGCGTCGCCCACGATCCGCAGGTTCGGCCGCTGCCGGGCGGGCTCCAGGTAGCCGTCGTTGGCGGTGACCCGGGCGCCGTCACTGGCGTTGATGCCGTAGGGCGAAACGCCGGTGCCCGTGGGCCCGTTGTGGTCATCGCACCACGGGTGGCCGATGTCCAGGGCGGCTTCGGCCAGCGCATGGTCGGCGGGTCCCCACGCTTCGCGCCCGAGCCGCTGCACCGGTATCGGCCCTTCGGCACCGTGGTGGGGCCGGTCGCCGAAGTCCGCGTCGCTCTCCATGCGGCGCAGGTACGGCAGCATCTGCTCGTACGACCAGCCGGGACAGCCGTAGGACGCCCAGCGGTCGTAGTCGTCGGGCAGCGCACGGATGGCGATCATTCCGTTCACCGACGACGAGCCGCCAAGACCCCGGCCCCGCACATGCGGGCGGCGCTCTTGAGCGTTGCTGCGCCGCGACTCCAGACCGGGCCACTGAAACGGTGCGCACGCGGTCTCGTCCAGCGCCCGCCAGCCGTTCATGCTGCGCATCTCGGGCGGGGCCTCGGCGGACCGCCAGTCCGGTCCGGCCTCCAGGAGCACGACCTCCTGGGCGGGGTCCTCGCTCAGCCGGGCGGCCAGCACGCATCCCGCGCTGCCACCACCGACGATCACCCAGTCGGCCTCGATCACCTTGGCCATCACGCGCCCACCTCCATTCGCGGGTTCTCGGGGACGGTCAGGTCCTTCTCCGGCGGGGCCGGCACCCTCCGGTGGTCGTCATCGAAGGCAGTGGGCGCGGAGCGTACGGCTGCCGCTGTTCGGCCGCTGTGGGGATGAAGGCAACGGGTGAGATCGAGCAGCTGTGTGGACATGCGGTGACTCCCATATGCGCCTCGTCGCGCGATCGGGGCGTGAGCCAAGCTGAAGTAGCTTCAGGGCTGCGAAGCGTCAGTGATGTGGTGGAAGGCTGTGGCGGGGACGTCGGGAACGGACATCAGCTCTTGCCCCACAGCTTCTTGAACTGGGCCTGGTAGTCCTCGACGAGCGGGAACTGCGTCTTCGTCGAGATCAGGTTGTCCTTGTCGATGAGCATGAACGGCAGCTGGGCGTCCTGTGTCACCTTCATCGACTGACCGCTGAAGTGCCGTGCCAGCCCGTCGGCCTGCGCCCACGCGTTCTCGATGTTGTTGAACGCGACGGCGGCCTGCGTCTGACCGGACTCGATGTACTGGTAGTTCGTGGACTCGCCGACGTTGACGATCGTGTGGACCTTGTTCTGCAGTCCGGCGGCCCGCAGTGCGGCCGGCACGCCCACGTTGAGCAGGGCGAGCGAGAAGGCGACGTGGGTGACCTTGGGGTGCGCGCGGACGTAGGAGACGACGCGGTCCGGCATGTCCTTGCCGATGGCGCTGATCGGAACGTCGACCTTGTCGTACCCGCAGCCCGCGCACCACTTCTCGTAGTCGCTGCGGAAGGTCTCGGCGACCGGCTTGAGGATGCCGAAGGCCGGCATGTCGAAGTAGACGGTGTCGGCGTCGCCTCCGCTGTCGGAGGTCACCCAGGAAGCCATGATCTTGCCTTCGACGTCCACGACGTCGGGCCCGTCGATGAGCATGCTGATGCCGTCGCCCGCGGTGTCGTCCGTGGAGGACTCGACGACGGGAATCTTCATGTCCTTGAGCTGCTTCAACTGCCTGGCGAACACGCTGCGCGGGAATCCGGAGGCGATGACCGCGTCGGGCTTGTCGCGCACCGCCTGCGTCCAGGCGGCCTGGACCGACTGCGGGGTGCCCTGGGTTGGGATCTTGTTGACACTCCATCCGAGCACCTTGGCCGCCTGGGTGAAGTAGTTCGCCAGGTCCTGGCAGGACTGCACGCCGCACAGGATGAAGTCGATCTTCTTGCCGGTCGGGACCGGCTTGCCCACCGGCTGCGTGATGCCGACGCTCGTCGGACGCTTCGAGTACTGGGCGAGGACGTCCTCGGCCGCCTTGACACCGGCGGGGTTGCCGTTGGCCGCCTTGGCCGAGCTCCCGGTGTCGGAGTTGCCGCCGCACGCCGCAAGGGCGAGGAATGCGGCGGCGGTGAACAGCGCCGTTGTGGCGCGGGTACGGCCCTTTGAGCTGGTTCTGCGACGACTCATGGCACTTCTCCTGTCGACCGGGCGACGGCTCGCACCGCGCCTTCACGCCGTACAACTTGAGTTCAGTTCAGGTGAATGTAAGCGTGTCGGGTCCGGCAGGCAACAGTCGTGCACACGATTGATCGCGTCTCTTCAATCCGAGGCAATCGGCAGAGCGGTAGGAGATATGTGTCAGCCGGGCAGCAGAACCGCTCGACCTCGCACCCTGCCCTGGCGCAGCCTGCCGAATGCCTCGGGTGCCGCCCACAGGGGGAACTGCTCCGTCTCGACGTGGAGTGAGCCCGCGCGTGCCAGGGCGATGACCTCGGTGAGTTCGGGGCGGGCGCCCCAGAACGGCAGGGAGAGCCGGAAACCCGCGGGAAGGAAGCCCGGCTTGCGTACCGTCAGCCGGCCGCCTCCGCTGCCGACCACCGCCAGTTCCCCGCCGGGGCGCAGCAGGTCGACGGCGAGGGTGAACGTCGCCTCGTTGCCGACGAAGTCGAGTACGGCGTCGACTCCCACACCGCCGGTCTCCTCCCTGAGTACCTGGGCCGTGTCCGCCCCCATCGGGACGCCGAGATGCGCGCCGGACCGCAGAGCGAGGTCTACCGCCTCCTGGCGGATGTCGACCGCCAGCACCCGGCTCGGGGTGGTCGCACGCACCATCTGGACGGCCAGGTGCCCGAGCCCGCCGACACCGATGACCAGGGCGACGGTGTCCTCGCCGAGCGCGTGCCGGACTCCGGCGAGGGCGTGATAGGACGTGAGGCCCGCATCGGAGAGCGGCGCCGCCTGCGTGGCGGGCAGGTCGCCGATCGGCACCAGGTGGCGGGCGGAGGGGGCGAGGAGGTAGTCGGCCATCCCGCCGTCCCGGCCGAGCCCGGCCCCGTGCCAGCCGAGGCCGTCCCGGCGGTCGCAGTAGTTGTCCCGACCGGCGGCACAGCGGGTGCAGTCCCCGCAGCCCCACGGGCCGTAGACCACCACGCGTTCACCCACCGCCGTTCCTTCGGCGTCGGGGCCGAGGGCCGCCACGTGACCGGCGACCTCGTGGCCGAGGGTGAACGGCGGCCGGTAGGGGAGGGCTCCCTCGGCCGCGTCGATGACATGGACGTCGGACTGGCAGAGCCCTGCGGCTTCAACCCGCACCAGTACCTCGGCCCCGCGCGGGTTCGGGCGCTCCAGCTCGGCGAGCACCGGCTCCCGTCCCCATTCAGTCAGCCGCACCGCTTTCATGCACACCGTCCCGGGTCTTGTCAGTTGGCCGACGGGACGATAACAGAGACGAAGTCGGTTCAGTAGCGATTGGTCGGCGCCGAGATGCGGCCGAGAGGGAGTGTGCGGGTGGACGGGAACGAGCGAGGGGTCCGGTTCGAGGGCAGCGTCGTCCTGGTGACGGGTGCCGCCTCCGGAATGGGGGCGGCGGTCGCCAGGCAGGTGGCCGCCGAGGGGGCGCGGGCCGTGGTCGTCGCAGACGTGAACGGCGCCGGGGCCGACGCCGTCGCCAAGGAGCTGACGGCCGGCCGTGCGCTGCCGCTCGACGTGGCGGACGCCGCCGCGGTCGACGCGGTCGTCGAGGACGTACTGCGCGAACACGGGCGGCTGGACGTCGTCGTGCATGCCGCGGGCGTCGACGACCCGGAGGCCAAGCGACTCATCGCGGACGCCCTGGTCCACGGGCGGCCTGTCGAGGTGACCGACCGGCTCGACGAAGCGGCCTGGCGGCGCGTCATGCGCGTCAACCTGGACGGCACCTTCCACGTGCTGCGGGCCGCGGTACGGGCAATGCGGCCGGTGGGGGCGGGTGCGATCGTCGTCATCGGCTCCTCCTCGGCCTTCGACACCCCGGTCGGTTATCCCCACTACGCGGCCTCCAAGGCGGGGGTGCACGCGTTGAGTCAGGCGGTAGCCAAGGAGGTCATCGCGTTCGGGATCCGGGTGAACGTGGTCGCGCCCGGTCCGACGGAGACCGGGATGGCGGCGCGCACGCCCGAGGCCCTGCGCAGAGGCTTCGCCGACCCGCGGGTGCGCCCTTATGCGACAGCCGAGGAGATCGCTGACATCGCCCTGTTCCTCGCGAGCGAGGCCTCGGTGAACCTGGTCGGTGCGGTGCTGCTGGCCAACGGCGGCCGTTTCACGGCCTGACCGGGGCGGGGTGGCCGGTGACGCGTCTCAGGGCGCCCTTTTGGCGGCCCCGGTTCTCCGTGGTCGACAGCGCTCGAATCAACTCGTGCAGGGGTATTGCCCCTCTCCGGCCCGTTGCTTACGGTTCATGAAGTGAGTTCAGTTTGTAATGCGCGGGTCTGGGTGCGAGGAGACGGTCGACGTGGATCAGTTCCTGCTCATCCTGGTGAGCGGTCTCGCCAGTGGTGCGGTGTACGGCCTGACGGGCCTCGGGCTGATGATCTTTTCGCCCGCGAGGGTATGACGATCGTCCTGCTCGAGGGCGGCATCGCGGTCCGTGGCGAACCCTCGGACCCGACCTTCCTCGCCCGGGCCGAACAGGCCTGCTTCGACGGGGAGGACGACGCCGCCGTTCCGGTCCCACAGGGCTGAGACAGCCCGGATCCCGTAGCGAGGTTCCTCTTTGCCCCTGAGGAGAGTGGCGTGCGCACAGGAGACGTGGATCTGCTGATCATCGGCGCGGGAATGCCGGGGCTGACCGCCGGTGCCCGCGCCGTCCGAAGCGGCCTGTCCGTCGCGATCGTCGAGATCGGAGCGGACGTCGGCGGCTCGGCACGCTTCGCCGGCTACGCGTGGACCGCCCCGAGCCACGAGGTCATGGACCAGCGCAATCCGCGCGGAGACCGTGAGCTGAAGCGCGCCCTGGTGGACCGCTTCGCCGACGGCGTCTTCTGGATCCGCTCCGTAGGCGTGGAGGCCAAGGACGCACAACGCGTTCTCAGCTTCGGGCGCCGGCACCAGTTCGATACCAACCACTACCTCGACACCTGTCGGCGACTGATTGTCGAAGGCGGTTGCGAGCGGCTGCTGGAGACCGACACCGAACGGCTGGCGGTGGAGCGGGGAGCCGTGGTCGGAGCGGACCTGAGACCGGCCGACGACACACTCAGCCCTGTGCGCGCCCGCACCACACTCCTCGCGACCGGCGGTTTCCAGGGCGACGCCGCCCTCCGCACCGCGCACGTGCACCCCCACGCCGACCGTATGCAGCTCCGTTCCAACCCGCACAGCCGCGGCGGCGGTTACCGTCCGGCCACCCAGGCCGGCGCGGCGACCGGTCACCACGACGCCGGTTTCTACGGCCACCTCATTCCCAGCGGCATCCCGTTCGCCGACCCGGCCGACTTCGTCGACGTGTCGCTCTGCTACAGCGAGCACGCCCTGCTCCTCGATCTGCGGGGCGAGCGGTTCGTCGACGAGACGCTGGGCGATCACGTCACGGCCATGGCGCTGCTCGACCAGCCCGAAAGCCGCGGTCTCCTGATCGCCGACGCCCGCGTCTTCCGCGACGGGGTCGTCGGCTCGTACGTCGAGGGTGCCGTCGCCGTCGACAAGTTCGCCCTCGCGAGCAAGCGAGGGGGCCGTGTCGGACTCGCTGAAGACCTCGACGAACCGGCCTCCTGCCCGACGAATGGGGCTACCAAGGCGAGACCGTACGCGACGCCGTCAAGCTGTTCACCGACCCCGCCTCGGCGGGGTCGGCGCTCTCACCCGGCCGGGAGCTGGACGCCCTGCCGCTGGACGAACCGCCGTACTACGTCATCGAGACGGCGCCCGCCCTCACCTTTCCGTTCCAGGGCGTGCGCATCGACCACCAGGCCCGCGTACTCGGCGAAGACGGCCGGCCGATCCGCGGACTTCTCGCCGCCGGATCGGACACCGGCGGGCTGTGGCACCGCGCGTACGCGGGTGGCCTCGCCTCGGCCCTCGTCTTCGGCCTCACGGCCGCGGACACCGCCACCGAACCGACCCACCGCACCTGACCCATGTCGTCCGACGACCTCACCACTCTCGCAGGAGCCAAAGATGACAACGATCGATCACAAAGCCTTCTTCATCGACGGGGCGTGGAGAGAAGCCTCGGGCACGGACCACTTCGACGTGATCTCCCCGAGGTCGGAGCAGCGCATCGGGAGCGTCCCGGCCGCCTCCAAGGAAGACATCGACGCCGCGGTCGCCGCGGCCCGGCGCGCTTTCGACGAAGGGGAGTGGCCCCGGCTCACCCCCGCGGAGCGAGCGGGCTGTCTCTCACGTCTGGCCGACGGCATCGAGAGGCGACAGACCGAGCTCGCCGAGCTGATCACCGAAGAACTCGGCTGCACGTTGTTCCTGTCGCAGGTCTACCAGGCGGTGTCGCCCGTCATGAGCTTCAACTACGCCGCCGAGATCGGCCGAAGCCTGCAGACCGCC
>NZ_JBEYFC010000331.1:0-10237 GCF_040634175.1 Streptomyces sp. NPDC007162 | reverse complement strand
GGTGCTCGCCCGCCGGGACATGAACGTCGCAGTCAGCGAGAGCACCCAGGTGTGGACCATGCTCGCCTGGATCGGCGGCGACGCCGAACAGCGGGCCAGGACCGCCGCCACCCAGCTGCGCGGCGGCATGGTGCCCTGCCTCGCCTACTCGGAGCACGGCCACGGCGCCGACCTGGCGGGCAACGACTTCACGGCCGTCCCGGACGCCGGCCAGTACGTGCTCACCGGCGAGAAGTGGCCCATCAACCGGGGCCGGACCGCCACCCACGTCGTCGTCCTCGGCACCACGGGCGACGCGGACACCCCGGCCAAGCGCCGACAGTCCCTGTTCCTCGTCGACCGGGAGCAGATCGTCTCCGGCACGGTCTCCGGCGTCCCCCGCGTGCCCACCTACGGCCTGCGCGGCTGCGACATCAGCGGCGTCGCCTTCGACGGCGTGAGGGTGGACGCCTCCGCCCGGCTCGGCGCCGAAGGAGAAGGCCTCGAACTCGCCCTGCGCGGCCTGCTGGTCACCCGCACCTTCTGCACCGGCCTCTCCCTCGGCACCGGCGACACCATGCTGCGCACGGTCGGCGGCTTCCTCGCCGACCGCCCGCTGTACGGCGGCCCCGCCGGCGACATCCCGTACGTCGCGGAGTCCCTCGCCGGCGCCTACCTCAGCCTGCTGGTCGCGGAGTGCGAGAGCCTCGTCGCGATGCGCGGACTCCACCTGTACACCGAGGAGTTCAGCGTCTGGGGCAACCTCGCCAAGGTGCAGACGGCCCGCCTCGTCGACACCAGCACCAAGGTGCTCGCCCGCGCGCTGGGCGCCCGGTACTTCATGCGGGCTCCCGAACACGCCGGCATGTTCCAGAAGATGCTCCGCGACGGAGCCGTCGTCTCCGTCTTCGACGGCAGCGAGCCGGTCTGCCTGGACAGCATCGCGCTCCAGCTGCCGGCCATGGCCAAGGCCCACGCGCTCCCCCGCGACGAGGACTGGAGCGCCCTGTACGACCTGCGGGCCCCGCTGCCCGCCTTCGACCCGGCCCGGGTGAGCGTCTTCGGCCGCGGCCGGGACGCCACCTTCGCGAGCCTGCCCGCGCTGATCGGCCGGCTCGCCGAGGTCGCGCCCTCCGAGGGCTGCCCAGAACCCCGCCTCGCCGTCCTGCGGGAGCGCGCCGACGGGCTGCGCCGGGACCTGGACGCGCTGTACCGGCGGGTCCACGAGATCCGCCGGTCGCCCGCGGCCCGCACCCCACAGCCGTCGGAGACGGCCAAGACCACCTCACCGCGGCTCATCCGGGTGGCCGGGGAACTCTGCTCCCTGCACGCCAAGATCGCCGCACTCGGCGTCTGGCTCCACAACCGCGACCACCTCGACGCCTTCTTCGCCGACGGCGCCTGGCTGGAGGCCGCCCTGGCCCGCGAGGAGATCCACCGGTACGAGCCCGGTGACCTCGACCCCGCCGCGGCCCGGCAGCTCCTCGCCCGGATGACCGCCCAGCGGGACGGCAACGAACTCTTCTCCCTGCGCACGGTGCGCCTCGCCGCCCCGGGAACGCCCCAGGCCGGCCGGGCCACGGAACCCGCCGTCGCCTGACCGCCCCACCACACCGTCCACCACGGACCCACGGACCCACGGACCCACGCACCCACGGACCCACGGACCCACGGAACAAACGGACCAGCGGAAGGTCTCGACCTGCAATGAGCACGAAGAACCCGACGATCGACGACGTCAAGAACGTACTCGTCCGCGCGGTGGCCGCCGAGGCCGGAATCGAGCCCGCCGAACTCGCCACCGACCAGCCCTTCACCTCCTACGGCCTGGACTCCATGGCCGCGCTCGCCGTCGGCATGGAGATCGAGGACGCCCTCGGCCTCACCGACCCGCCGGTGGACCTCCTGTGGGACCACCCCACCGTGGACACCCTGACCGAGGCGCTCTGGAAGCTGCTGAACGGCGAGCCGGTCGCGACCACCGCGGACGGCCGGCGATGACGAACCCGGCCCCCGGCGCCGCGTCCCCGGCGACCGCCCTGCCCCACCTCAACGCCCAGCAGGCCGGTCTCTGGTTCATCCACGAGGCCGACCCCGGCTGCGCCGCCTACCACATCGTGTTCGCCGCCGAGGCCACCGTCGACGCGGAGTCCGACGCCGCCCCCAGGGCCAGGCGGATCCTGACCGACCTGATGCGTGAGCACGACGCCCTGCGGGTCGCCTTCCGCCCCGGCCCCGACGGCCCCGTCCAGTGGGTGCACGACTCCGTACCGCTGGACGTCCGGCACACCGACGCCCGCGACCTGGACCCCGGGGCGCTGCGGACCCTGGTCAGGACGGACAGCCGGACCCCCTTCGACCTGGCCCGCCCGCCGCTGTGGCGCCTGCACCTCTACCGCACCGCCGAGCACACCTGGGTGTTCACCGCGGTCGTCCACCACGCGGCGGCCGACTTCTGGTCGCTGGCCCTGCTGATCTCCGAGGTCCGCTCCCGGCTGGCGGGCGAGAACGGGCCCTTCACCCTCGACGGCACCGCCTTCGCCGCCCACGCCCAGGAGCAGCACGAGTTCCTGACCAGCGACCGGGCGCGCGTCCTGCTCGCCCGCGAGGCGGAGCGGCTCGCGGACGCCCCGCCCGGCCTGGACCTGTACGGCGACCGGCCCCGGCCGCCCGTCCCGTCGTACGACGGCGGCTCGGTGCCGTTCACGGTCCCGGCCGACGTGACCGCCGCGGTCGGGCAGTTGGCGCGGGACACCGCGACCACGCCGTACATGGTGCTGCTCGGCGCCTACTTCGTGCTGCTCAGCAGGCTCAGCGGCCAGTCCGACGTCGTCGTCGGCACCCCCACCTCGGGACGGCTCCAGCGCAGGATGCGCGACGCCGTCGGCAACTTCGTCAACACCGTCGTCGTCCGCGGGGAGGTCGACGAGGAGTCGACGTACCGTCAGCTGCTGGGCTCCGTGCGCACCCGGGTGCTGGAGGCGACGCGGGCCCAGGAACTGCCCTTCCCCTGGCTGGTACGGGAGCTGGCGCCACCGCGCGACCCCAGCCGGACCCCGCTCTACCAGGCCGGGTTCGCCTGGGACCGGCTGCCGTTCCTCACCGACATGGACGAGTTCTTCCTGCTGGAGCCCGGTGCGGACGCCGGGCTGACCGTGGCCGGCGCGGCCCTGCGGCCGTATCCGCTGCCCCAGCAGGAGGGCCAGACCGACCTGTGGATCGAGATGGGCGCCGAGCGGGCCGGCGCCTACGCCGGGGTGCTGCGCCACAACACCGACATCTTCACGGCGGACACCGCCCGTGAACTCGCGGCCGCCTTCGTCACCACCCTGGGGACCCTGGTCGGCCGTCCGGACGAGCCGCTGCGCGACCTCGGCCGCGGCGACGACCGCCGGCGGGCCCGGCTCGCCGAGTGGGGAACGGGACCGGTGCGGGAACTGCCCGCGGCCCGGCTCCCGGACCTCTTCCGGGAGCGCGCCCTGCGGACGCCCGACGCGATCGCCCTGGTCGCCGATGGCGTGGCCTGGGACTACGCCCGGCTGCTGGCCGAGACCGAGCGGGTGGCGACGGCGCTGCGCGCGGCCGGTATCGCGGCGGGCGACCGCGTCGCGGTGCTGGCCGAGCGCGGGGCGCCGCTGGTGGCCGCCCTGCTCGGCGTCCAGGAGGCCGGCGCCGCCTATGTGCCGCTGGACCCCAAACTCCCCGCCGAACGCCTCACCTACATGACCACCGACTCCCGCGCCCGACTGCTGCTCACCGAGAGCCCCCTGCGCGCCGCCTGGCCCCCCGGCCTCCCGGTCCTCCGCCTGGACGCCCTCGCGGAGGGAGCCGAGGGCACGCCCGCCGCGGAGCCGGCCGTCCCGGCTGACGCCGACCTGGCGTACATCCTCTACACCTCCGGGTCCACCGGGCGTCCCAAGGGGGTGGCGGTTCCGCAGCGTGCGCTGGTCAATCTGCTGCTCGGCATGCGGGAGGACACCGGGTTCGGTGCGTCCGACAGTCTGCTCGCCGTCACCACGGTCTCCTTCGACATCGCCGGGCTCGAGCTGTTCATGCCGCTGGTGGCCGGCGGCCGCGTCCTCCTCTGCGACAGCGCGACGGCCGCCGACGGCGCCGCCCTCGCCGCCCGCATCGAGGACTCCGGCGCCACCTGGATGCAGGCCACCCCCACCTCGTGGCGGATGCTCCGGGACGCCGGCTGGACCGGTACCGCCCGGCTGAACGTGCTCTGCGGCGGTGAGGAACTGCCCCTGGACCTCGCCGAGTTCCTGACCGCCGGGACGGCGAGCGTGCGCAACGTCTACGGCCCGACGGAGACCACCATCTGGTCCTCGGCCGGCCCCGTGGACCCCGCCGCCGGCATCGACATCGGCGCTCCCATCGCCAACACCCGGCTCCACGTCCTCGACCCGCAGGGCCGCACCGTCGAGCCCACGTTCCCGGGTGAACTGTGGATCGGCGGCGACGGCCTCGCCGTCGGCTACTGGGACCGGCCGGAGCTGACCGCGGAACGGTTCGTCACCGGACTGCCCGCGGCACCCGGCGAACGCCTGTACCGCACGGGCGACCGCGCCCGCTGGACCGGCGACGGCCGGCTGCTGCACCACGGGCGCCTGGACCACCAGGTCAAGCTGCGCGGCCACCGCATCGAACTCGCCGAGGTCGAGACCGTGGTGAAGGCCGTCGACGGGGTCTCCACGGCCGTCGTCGTGGTCCGCGACGACCGGCTCGTCTGCTACCTGGTGCCCGAACCCGGCGCCGAGCCCAAGCCGGCCGACGTCAGGGCGGCCGCGGCCGTCTCCCTGCCGCAGTACATGGTGCCCTCCCTCGTCGTCGTCCTGGACGAACTGCCGCTGACCGCCAACCAGAAGATCGACCGCAACCGGCTGCCGGCACCCGCCGTCACCTCGGACGCCGTCTTCGAGAAGCCACGCGACGCCACGGAGATCACGCTGGCCCGGATGTGGACCGAGATCCTCGGCATCCCCGAGGTCGGCGTCCACGACGACTTCTTCGACGTCGGCGGCCACTCCCTGCTCGCCGTCCGGCTCAGCGCGGCCGTCCGCGACGAATGGGACGTCGACATCCCCATCTCCGAACTGCTGCGCCACGGCACCGTCGCCGAACTCGCCACCCTCGTCCGGCGCGGCGGCCAGGACACCCCCCGCGGCCCGATCGTCACCCTCCGGGAGGGCGAACCGGGCCGGCGCCCGCTGTTCCTGTTCCACCCCTTCGGCGGCACCGTCTTCTGCTACGTCGAACTCACCCGCCACCTCCCCGGGGGCAGGCCGGTGCTCGCGGTGGAGGCCCCCGGCATCGAGAACGAGGGCGAGGCCGAGATCAGCGTCGAGGCCATGGCCACCCGCTACCTGGAGCACATCAGGGAGATCCAGCCGCACGGCCCCTACGCGCTGGGCGGCTGGTGCTTCGGCGGGGTGATCGCCTACGAGGCGGCCGGACAGCTGCGCGCCGCCGGCGAGCGGGTCGACCTGCTCTTCGGCATCGACAGCCGGGCGCCGATCGAGGCGAACATCCCGGAGTCCTCGGACGACGCGACCATCCTGTCCTGGTTCGCGCGGGACCTCGCCGTGCCCTACGGCAAGACCCTCGACATCCCGGCGGAGCTGCTGCGCGAACTCGGCGGGGAGGCCGCCTTCGACCACATCCTGCGGGAGGCCGCCGCCCTCGGCGTCCTGGCCGAGGACGCCGACCGGGCCCAGATCCTGCGCTACTTCGAGGCCTACCTCGCCAACGGCATCGCCCTGCAGACCTACCTCCCCGAACCGAACGACCTCGACTACCTGCTGCTGCGCGCGGTCGACGAACCCGCCGGGTACGGGCCGCGGCTCGGCTGGGACGCCCTGGTCAAGGGCGCGCTGCGGGTCGTCGACGTCGCCGGGGACCACAACTCGGTGATGTACCCGCCGCACGCCGCCGTCGCCGCCCAGGCCATCAGCCCGCACCTTGGAGCCTCCGATGATCACAGCTGAGTACTCGTTCGACCTTCCGGTGCCGCCCGAGACGGCGTTCGCACTCGTCTCGGACCCCGAGCAGGACCCCGTGTGGCAGGCGGCCTGCGTCCAGTCGCGGCTGCTGAACGGACCCGCCCGGGAGGGCTGCCGGTACGAGATCACCTTCGCGCTGGTCGGCAAGCGGATGACCTTCACCGTCGAGATCGACAGCTACGAACCCGGCCGCGTCTCCAGGTTCCACGTGCTGGAGGGCCCGTTCACGTACCACGGCACCTACGTCTACTCCGCCGGTCCGGCCGGCACCACCACCGTGGACTGGACGTTCGACGTCGAGCCCGGGGACTACTTCGGGATCATGCCCAAGTCCCTGTTGCGCAAGGTGCTCGTCAACTCCGTCAAGAAGGACTCCGCCAAGCTCGCCGAGAAGCTCCGGCAGGAGGCCGGCAGCCGCTCCTGAACGGCGCGCCCCACCTCACGCAGACCTCCTCGAAGGGAGAGGGAAACCATGTCGGAACAGCAGCACACGGGACAGGACCGGGCCGACCGTACGAAGGTCGTCGTCACCGGCCTCGGCACCATCACCCCGCTCGGCGGTGACGTCGCCGGCACCTGGGAGGCGATGGTGCGCGGCAGGAGCGGGGTCCGCCGCCTCGACGCCGGGAACTGGCCGGAGTCCTGGGCGCAGGACGACATGCCCCCGCAGCTCGGCGCACCCGTGGCGGTCGAGCCCGGGGGCGGCCTTGAGCCGATGCAGCGCCGCCGCCTGAGCCGTTCCGCCCGGCTCGCGGTCACCGCCGCCGACGAGGCGTGGCACGACGCGGGGCTCGACACCGCCGTGGTGGTGCCGGACCGGGTGGCCGTGATCGTCTCGGCCGCGCTGGGCGACATGACCGCGATCATCAACGGCTGGGACGCCCTGCGCTCGCGCGGCTGGAACCGGGTACCGCCGCTCACGGCACCGATGTCCATGGGCAACGCGGCGGCCTCGGCCGTCAGCATGCTGGTGAACGCCCGCGCCGGCGTCAACACCACGGTCAACGCCTGCTCGTCCGGCACCCAGGCGCTGGCGACGGCCGCCGACATGATCCGGCGCGGCACCGTCGACATCGTGGTGGCGGGTGGCTCGGAGGCACCGCTGCACCCGCTGGTCCTCGCCTCGTTCGGGGCGATGCGGGCACTGTCCAGGCGGGTCGACGACCCGGCGGGCGCGGCCCGCCCGTTCGACGCCGGGCGGGACGGAATGGTGCTCGGCGAGGGCGCGGGCATCCTGGTCCTGGAGTCGGAGCGGCACGCCCGGGAACGCGGCGCGCGGATCTACGCCGAACTCGCCGGTGTCGGCATCACTTCGGACGCCTACCACGTCGTACAGCCCGACCCGACCGGCGCGGGCACCGTCCGGGCGGTCCGGGCCTCGCTCGCCGACGCCGGGGTCACCCCCGCGGACGTCGCCCACTTCAACGCCAACGGCACCGCGAGCCAGGCCGGGGACGCGGCGGAGGCACGGGCGATCCAGGCCGTGTTCGGGGACGCCGCGCGGGGACCGGCGGTCTCCGGGACCAAGTCGATGACGGGGCACAGCCTCGGCGCGGCCGGCGCCGTCGAGGCCGTCACCACGGTCCTGTCCCTGCACCACGGGCTGGTGCCGCCGACCCGCAACTTCACCGCGCTCGACGAGGACGTCTCCATCGACGTCGTGCACGGCAGCGCGCTCAAGCTGGGCAGCGAACAGCTCGTCGCGGTGAAGAACTCCGCCGGTTTCGGCGGCCACAACGTGGCCCTGACCTTCCGGGGGATCGCCGCGCCGCCCACCGAGGAGGGGAGCTGAGGTGCGGCTCGCCCACACGCGACGTCGACCGGGAAAGGGCGGCGGATGAGCAGCCGGGACAGCGACGTGCTCGTGACCGGGCTGGGGGCGCTGACACCGCTGGGAGCGACCGCCGCCGACTCGTGGCAGGGGCTGCTCGACGGGCGGTCCGGGATACGGGACCTGGGCGGCGACTGGCCCGACCGACTGCCCGTGCGGATCGGCGGGCCGCTCACCGCGGACCCCGTGGACGCGATCGGCCGCGTCCTCGCGCGCCGCCTCGACCGCACCGAGCAGATGGCGGTGGCCGCGACCCGGCAGGCCTTCCAGGACGCGGGGAGACCGGACGTGCCCCCGGAGCGGCTGGCCGTGGTGATCGGCACCGGCATCGGCGGGTTGCTGAGCACGCTGTCGCAGAACGCCGTGTACGAGGAGCACGGCATGCGCAAGCTGTCCTCCTACGCGGTGCCGATGGTGATGCCGAACGGCCCGGCGGCCTGGGCCGGCCTCGACCTGGGGGCGCGGGCCGGAGTCCGGGCACCGGTCAGCGCCTGTGCCTCGGGCGCCGAGGCCGTCGCCCTCGGGCTGGACCTGATCCGGCTCGACCGCGCCGACGTGGTGGTCGCGGGCGGCACCGACGCGTGCCTCACCCCGTTCATGGTGGCGGCGTTCGCGCAGATGAAGGCGCTGTCCCGGCAGGGCGGCGCGCCCGCCGCGGTGTCCCGCCCGTTCGACGCCGCCCGCTCGGGCTTCGTCATGGCCGAGGGCGCCGCCGTCATGGTCCTGGAACGCGCCTCGTCCGCCCGGGCCCGGGGTGTCCGGGCCTACGGCGCGGTGGCCGGGGCGGCGGTGACGTCGAGCGCCCACCACATCTCCGCGTCCGAACCCGAGGGGCAGGTCGCGGCGATCCAGGCGGCGTTGCGGGACGCGGACCTGGCCCCGGCCGACATCGGGCACGTGCACGCGCACGCCACCTCGACGCCGGGCGGCGACCTCGCCGAGGCCGAGGCGGTGGTGAAGGCCGTCGGCGGGCACCCGGTGGTGACCGCGACCAAGTCGATGACCGGTCACATGCTGGGCGCCTCGGGAGCGTTCGGCGCCATGGCCGCGCTGCTGGCGCTGCACCACGGGGTGGTCCCGGCCACCCGCAACCTCGACGAACCCGACGCACGGGTCCGGCTGGACGTGGTCGCGGGCGCCCACCGCACCGGCCGCTGGGAGGCCGCGCTCGCGAACTCCTTCGGCTTCGGCGGGCACAACGTCAGCCTGGTGCTGACCCGGACGACCTGAGACACGGAAACGGGCAACGGGGGGGGACAGGACGACCATGACCATCGGGGTACTGGGAACGGGGCGTATCGCCACCGCACTGGCGGTGCTGTTCGCCCGCGCCGGACACCAGGTCCGGCTGGGTTCGCCGGACGCCGGGCACGGGCACGGGCACGGGACGGCCGCCCGGCCGGGCCCTCCGGAGCTGACCGGCGGCTCCTGCGAGGACGTCGTCAGGCAGGCGTCCGTACTGATCCCCGCCGTCCTCGGGGTGCCGGGGGCGGTGCAACTGCTCAGGCCCTGGCGGGAGGCCGTGGCCGGGAAGATCCTGCTGGACGTCACCAACCCGCTCACCGGGGACCACACCGACTTCGTCGGGCCCTGGGCGCACGGCGGCGCGGCGGACCTGGTCACGGCGTTCCCCGGCGCCCGGCTCGTGGGCGTCTTCAAGAACGTGTGGTGGGAGAACCTCGCCGACGGCGACGCGTCCGCCGTCCCCGACATCCAGGTGGTCTCCGACGACGCCGAGGCGAAGCGGGCCGTCCTGCGCCTGTGCGCCGCCACCCCCTACACCTACGTCGACGCCGGCGGCCTCGACCAGGCCCGCCGGGTGGAACGCATGGCCCTCTCAGGAGCCCGCACCAGAAGGGGTTTCGCGGCCTGACCTCAGTCCGTGCGCGGGTCGTCCGTCTTCAGGGACTTCAGGAACTCGGGGTTGTCGTCCGGCGCGACCCACCGCTCGCGGGGCTGCCGTGTCTTCCCCGCGACGAGCCAGGCCACCGGGCCCACCAGGACCTCCCCGAAGACCAGGATGACCAGCACCCACGCCAGTTTCGGCAGGACGCGCACCTCGTCCTCGGGGGTGTTCAGGCAGTCCACGAAGGCGTAGATCCACAGCGCGAGGACCAGCAGGAAAGGCAGATACCTGAGCATGGCGGCCAGGGTAGCCGGTGGGTGCCGCCCGGGACCCGGGGCGCGGGCATGATGGTCGCCTCGACCGAGGACGCGCCGGGGCTGGACGGTGGGCGTGACCGGCCTGCCGGCGGGTGCCGCACTGGTGGCGGCCGCCCTGCGCTCCCCGGTGTTCGGGCCGGCCCAGGGCCCGCCGGCGAAGGACCCGGCGTGGGGGCGGGGGGGCGGCCGCGGCCCCGCCCGCCCCGCCCCCGCCCCCCGCCGCGGCCCTCGACACCGCTCAACACCCGACACACACCAC
>NZ_JBEYFC010000330.1:0-10244 GCF_040634175.1 Streptomyces sp. NPDC007162 | reverse complement strand
TCGGCACGCCCTGCAGCGGGTCACGAGCCCGTCCGAGGCCGTGGCGTTTCGATGCCACTCGCTCCAGGGCTGCACCTCGCCGCGCTTCAGGCAGAGTTTGTGACCTTCGGGAACATCGACCTTCGGCCGGACCTTTCGCCCCAGGCTCGCCTGGCGCGCTCGGTGGTAGTCCGACGAGCAGTCCCGGCAATGGTGCTGGAGGCCGTCAAGGTTCGATCGCTTCCGCGCGAAGGCTGCGTGCGGCTTTACTTCACCGCACCGCACACAGCGCTTCACCTCATCTTCGTTCGCCAACTTCGAGCCCCCCACGCACCTTCGATTCGAAGGCTACTCGCCGCCTTTTTGAACGAACGATCGAACGAAGTCCTCGGCGTTCTCCTCCAAGACGTCGTCAATCTCGTCAAGAACCGAGTCGACGTCGTCGCTCAGCTTCTCGTGCCGTTCCTTGAGGTCCTCGGAGCCCTGCGCCTCTGCCGCCTGCTCCTCGACCTCCTCGGTGGAGTGCGTCGCCTTCTGCTGTCCGCCGCCGGTGTCCTTGGTTGCCATGACACTCACCCCGCTCAGTTCGCCCGACATGGTCGACAGGTCGGCTTTCCTGCCGATCGGTGATGATCAGACCCTACAAGCCGGGTCCGACATCGGCCCCGCAGTTTCTCCAACGTACGAGGGCCATTTCGATGATTCCCGGGCGATGGGATTTTGACCCGTCCGCCCGGTGCGGCCCAAGGGCCGGCTCAGCCGCCGGAGAGGACCCTGACCAGGTCTTCTGCGGTTCGGCAGCGGTCCAGGAGCTCCTTGACGTGATTTCGCGTTCCGCGTAGCGGTTCCAGGGTTGGGACGCGCTGGAGGGAGT
This sequence comes from Streptomyces sp. NPDC007162, assembly GCF_040634175.1. NCBI lineage: Bacteria > Bacillati > Actinomycetota > Actinomycetes > Kitasatosporales > Streptomycetaceae > Streptomyces > Streptomyces sp. NPDC007162. The sequence goes on along the minus strand of NZ_JBEYFC010000330.1, from coordinate 9,391 downwards.
CGCGGCCGGGAAGGTCGAAGATGACCGAGTCCCAGCTGGCCGCGGCGACGTCGTCGGCGTACTGCTCCAGGCAGCGGCCCCGGAAGTAGGCCCGGGTGTCCTCGGGCGGGTTCGTACGGGCCCGCTCGACGTCGGCCTCGGTCAGCAGCCGCTTGATGCGGCCGCGGGCCGCCAGACGGTTGTAGAGGCCCTTCTCGGCGCGTACGTCGGCGTACTGGAGGTCGAGGAGGTGGAGCTTGGCGGCGTCCCAGTCGAGGCCGTCGCGGCGCCGGTAGCCCTCCATGAGCTCCAGTTTGGCGACCCAGTCGAGCTCTCCGGCCAGGCTCATGGGGTCGTGTTCCAGACGGTTGAGGGTGTCCTCCCAGCGGGTCAGGACGTCCTTGGTCTGCTCGTCGGCGTCGGCGCCGTAGCGTTCCTCGACGTACTTGCGCGAGAGTTCGTAGTACTCCATCTGGAGCTGGACAGCGGTGAGCGTGCGTCCGCTGCGGAGGGTGACGAGCCGCTTGAGCGACGGGTCGTGGGAGACCTGGTGGAGGGTCCTCACCGGCTGGTCGACGGCCAGGTCGACGGCGATGAAGCCGTCCTCGATCATGGACAGGACCAGGGCGGTGGTGCCGAGCTTCAGGTACGTGGAGATCTCGGAGAGGTTCGCGTCTCCGATGATCACGTGGAGGCGGCGGTACTTCTCGGCGTCCGCGTGCGGTTCGTCGCGGGTGTTGATGATGGGGCGCTTGAGCGTGGTCTCCAGGCCCACCTCGACCTCGAAGTAGTCCGCGCGCTGGCTGAGCTGGAAGCCGTGTTCGTGGCCGTCCTGGCCGATGCCGACGCGGCCGGCGCCGGTGACGACCTGGCGGGAGACGAAGAACGGGGTGAGGTGGCGCACGATGTCCGAGAAGGGGGTCTCCCGCTTCATCAGGTAGTTCTCGTGCGTGCCGTAGCTGGCGCCCTTGTTGTCGGTGTTGTTCTTGTAGAGGTGGATGGGCTGGGCGCCGGGGAGCGCGGCGGCTCGTTCGGCGGCCTCGGCCATGATGCGTTCGCCGGCCTTGTCCCAGAGGACGGCGTCGCGGGGGTTGGTGACCTCGGGGGCGCTGTACTCGGGGTGGGCGTGGTCGACGTAGAGGCGGGCGCCGTTGGTGAGGATGACGTTGGCGAGGCCGATGTCCTCGTCGGTGAGCTGGCTGGCGTCGGCGGCTTCGCGGGCGAGGTCGAAGCCTCGGGCGTCCCGCAGCGGGTTCTCCTCCTCGAAGTCCCAGCGGGCGCGTCGGGCCCGGTGCATCGCCGCCGCGTAGGCGTTGACGATCTGGGACGAGGTGAGCATGGCATTGGCGTTGGGGTGGCCGGGGACGGAGATCCCGTACTCCGTCTCGATGCCCATTACTCGCCGTACGGTCATGCGGCCCTCCTTGCCCGGCGGAGCCCTCGGTCGTGGGCTGCGCTCGCGTACCGCTGGCGCTCCGGTGCGTGTGCGGTGCCCGTCCCCGCACTGCGCGTTTCGGCGGTAGGAACGAGCCTAGAACGCCGCCGCGCCGGTGGGGAGATCATTTGCGTCATTGCCTTGCTCGCCTCGGTTCCGGTGCCGGCCGGAAAAACAGTGGGCTGCGGGTACCCGGTGAGGGCACCCGCAGCCGCCCTGTGTTTTACAGGTACTGTCCGGTGTTCGCCACCGTGTCGATGGAGCGTCCGGTGTCGGCGCCCTGCTTTCCGGTGATGAGGGTACGGATGTAGACGATCCGTTCGCCCTTCTTTCCGGAGATTCGAGCCCAGTCGTCGGGGTTGGTGGTGTTGGGCAGGTCCTCGTTCTCCTTGAACTCGTCCACGCAGGCCTGGAGGAGGTGGGAGACGCGCAGACCCTTCTGGTTGTGGTCAAGGAAGTCCTTGATCGCCATTTTCTTGGCGCGGCCGACGATGTTCTCGATCATCGCGCCGGAGTTGAAGTCCTTGAAGTAAAGGACTTCCTTGTCGCCGTTGGCGTAGGTGACTTCCAGGAAGCGGTTTTCCTCGGATTCGGCGTACATGTGTTCCACTGCCGTCTGGATCATGCTTTCGACGGTGGTGGCCTTGCTGCCGCCGTGCTCCCCGAGGTCGTCGGCGTGCAGCGGGAGGCGCTCGGTGAGGTACTTGCCGAAGATGTCCTTGGCGGCCTCGGCGTCGGGACGCTCGATCTTGATCTTCACGTCGAGCCGGCCGGGGCGGAGGATGGCGGGGTCGATCATGTCCTCGCGGTTGGAGGCGCCGATGACGACCACGTTCTGGAGGCCTTCGACACCGTCGATCTCGGCGAGCAGCTGGGGGACGATGGTGTTCTCCACGTCCGAGCTGACACCGGAGCCGCGGGTCCGGAAGAGCGATTCCATCTCGTCGAAGAAGACGATGACGGGGGTGCCCTCGCTGGCCTTCTCCCGGGCACGCTGGAAGACGAGGCGGATCTGCCGCTCGGTCTCGCCGACGTACTTGTTCAGGAGCTCGGGGCCCTTGATGTTGAGGAAGAAGCTCTTGCCTGCGGCCTGGCCGGTGACTTCGGCGACCTTCTTGGCCAGCGAGTTGGCGACGGCCTTGGCGATGAGCGTCTTGCCGCATCCGGGAGGTCCGTAGAGCAGGACGCCCTTGGGCGGGCGCAGTTCGTGCTCCTTGAACAGGTCCGGGTAGAGGTAGGGGAGCTCGACGGCGTCGCGGATGGCCTCGATCTGGCCGCCGAGGCCGCCGATCTGCTCGTAGCCGATGTCGGGGACTTCTTCGAGGACGAGTTCCTCGACCTCGCTCTTGGGCACGATCTCGTAGACGTAGCCGGAGCGGGGTTCGAGGAGCAGGGCGTCGCCGGGGCGGATGTTCACGTCGAGCAGCGGCTCGGCGAGCCTGACCACCCGTTCCTCGTCGGTGTGCCCCAGTACGAGGGCGCGTTCGCCGTCCTCGAGGATCTCCTTGAGGGTGACGATGTCGCCCGCGCGCTCGAATTCCATGGCCTCGACCACGTTGAGCGCTTCGTTGAGCATGACTTCCTGGCCGCGCCTGAGCTCGTCCAGGTCGACGCTTGGGCTGACGTTCACCCGCAGTTTGCGGCCGCCGGTGAAGATGTCGGCGGTGCCGTCCTCGTTGGCCTGCAGGAAGACACCGAAGCCGGCCGGCGGCTGTGCGAGTCGGTCGACTTCCTCCTTGAGGGCCACGATCTGGTCGCGGGCCTCGCGGAGGGTGTTCGCGAGTCGTTCGTTCTGGGCGGACACGCCGGCCAGGTTCGTCTGCAGCTCGACGATCCGCTCTTCGAGAATCCTCGTGTGTCGCGGAGAGTCGGCGAGCTTACGTCGCAGGACGGCGATCTCCTGCTCAAGGTAGGCGATCTGCCCGGCCGGGTCGTCGGACCCTCGTCCCGGGCGGATGCCGCGGTTCATGTCGTCGTCGTGGGCTGCCACGGTCCTCACCTCCTCCAAGGGGAGCTGGACGCTTCCAGACCCTACCTGGGTGGGTGTCGATTGAAACCCCTAGATCACAAAGACTGTCAAGGTGTGTCGTCGGTCACCCGTTGCGTTCTTGCTCGTGCGGGGTGGATACCCACTCAACGCGATTCAGAAGCGGCGTGTTCCAGGCCCGGAGCGGTCAAAACCCTTCGTGACTGACCGGAGTTGTCCGCTCCGATGCCGGTTCAGGTGTTGTGCCCCGGTGAGGCGCTCCTTACACAGAGCGACCGGACGGGTGGGGCGGGTGATCGGAAATGAGCGCTGCGGGTTGGCTCAAGTCGATCGGTCGGGTGGCCGAGTGCCGCTCTTCGCGCGGTGGCGCACGCCGGGTGCGGGGTGCCGGTGGGGGTGGTGGGTGCGGAGGTAGGGTCGAAGTCGTTCAACACCCGCCGGGGCGGGTCCGGGTGGTTCCCGGTCCTGCAGGCCGGCGCTTTTCGACGGCAGGAGAGATGACCGTGCAGCAGGAGGCCCTGGCCGGCGGCGAGGCGCTGGAGGTCTGGATCGACCAGGATCTGTGTACGGGTGACGGGATCTGTGCCCAGTACGCACCCGAGGTGTTCGAGCTGGACATCGACGGCCTGGCCTATGTGAAGGGCTCGGACGAGGAGCTGCTGCAGGCGAAGGGCGCGACGGCGCCGGTGCCGCTGCCGCTGCTCACGGATGTGGTGGACTCGGCGAAGGAGTGCCCGGGCGAGTGCATCCATGTGCGCCGGGTCGCGGATCAGGTCGAGGTGTTCGGGCCGGACGCGGAGTGACTTTCCGGCCACCCCGCGTGGCCCGGGCCCGCGCCGGCGGCCGCCGTCAGACGTTGCTGGCGGCGGCGGGGGTGGAGCGGAGGAAGGCGTGGCCGTTCCACTGCCACTTGGCGTCGGTCTTCACGTCCGGACAGCAACTGGGCACGTCGTCCGAGGAGTAGCCGAGCAGGGTCGCGGTGACGGTCTTGGCGGCGACGGCGAAGCCGGTCACCGTGTACCGGTCCTTCGGGTCGACGAGGGTGGCGACGACGCGGGGCCGAGCGGTGCCGGCGGCCTGGGTGAGGACGTAGACGCCGTCGGGTGGGGTGCCCATGGCCGAGTCGCAGTGGACCACCGCCACGGTTTCGGGTCTGCCGTCGCCGTCGAGGTCGCCGGTGGCCTTCTTGACGACCACCTCCTTCACGGGGCCGCAGTCGAGGGGGAAGTCCACGCCGGTGGTGCTGGGCGGCGCGGCGGCCGCGGCGGCGGGTTTCGTCTCGGTCGCCGCGGTGGGCTGGGCGGCTCTGGCCGAGCCCGGCTGGAAGAGGGACGACAGGGCCACCACGCCGGCCACCGCGGCGGCGGTGGCGAGCCAGTGCATGGGGCGGGTGTCGGTGTGAGCGAGCTCCGGGACCACGGATTGCTGCACTAGGAGTGTCTCCTGTGAGGCCTGTGCCGGTGGGGGATGGCTCGCATGGTGCCACACGTCACAGTGGGTGGGAACGGCGGGGTGGGGTTCTTCCGGCGAGCTTCTTCCCGGGGCCTCCTCTGAGGGGGCCGGGGCAATGCGTGAGCGCCGCCGCCGAGTTCCGGAGCGTTCGGGGGAACTCGGCGGCGGCGCTCGTGCGTTGACGGGTCAGCGGCCGGCGCCGCCGTCGGCGTTGGGGCCGTCGTAGTCCTCGCCGTAGGCGCCCTTGGCGGGGCGGCGGCGGCGCATGGGCGGTTCGACGCCGTCGGCGAGGCGGCGGGCGGTGAGCAGGAAGCCGGTGTGGCCGATCATCCGGTGGTCGGGGCGGACTGCGAGGCCTTCCACGTGCCAGTTCCGGATCATGGTCTCCCAGGAGGTCGGCTCGTTGAAGCAGCCGATCTCGCGGATGGACTCGACGGTCCGGGCGAGCTGGGTGGTGGTGGCCACGTAGCAGCAGAGGATGCCGCCGGGGACGAGCGCCTTGGAGACGGCTTCGAGGCACTCCCAGGGCGCGAGCATGTCGAGGATGACACGGTCGACGTCGGTGTCCGACAGGTTGTCCTGGAGGTCGCCGACGGTGAGCTGCCAGGCGGGGTGCGGGCCGCCGAAGTAGCGTTCCACGTTCTGCTGGGCGATCTCGGCGAAGTCCGCGCGGCGTTCGTAGCTGTGCAGCATGCCCTGGTCGCCGATGGCGCGCAGCAGGAAGCTGCTGAGGGATCCGGAGCCGACACCGGCTTCGACGACGCGGGCGCCGGGGAAGATGTCGGCGAAGGAGAGGATCTGCCCCGCGTCCTTCGGGTAGACGACGGCTGCCCCGCGGGGCATGGACAGGACGTAGTCGGGGAGCAGGGGGCGCAGCGCGAGGTAGGCGACGTTGCCGGTGGTGCGGACAACGCTGCCCTCGGGAGCGCCGATCAGTTCGTCGTGCGGGAAGGAGCCCTTGTGGGTGTGGAAGTTCTTCCCGGCTTCGAGCGTGAACGTGTAGTGGCGACCCTTGGGGTCGGTCAGCTGAACCTGGTCCCCGACCTTGAAGGGCCCGCGCCTGCGGGCGGCACCGGTCGGTTCGGACATGTGAACAGGGTACCGGGCCCCGCGGGCGGTGCGGACCAGCGGAGGGGGTCTTCGGTCAGGACGGCCTTGCCATGGCCTTGACGAAGGCGCGCTCGACGTCGGCCGCCGACAGGACGCCGTAGATCTCGCCGGTCTCCTCCACCACCAGGTACTCGGTGGCCGGGGTGGCGCGCAGGACGTCGAGGAGGTCCTCGCCGGCCAGTTCCGCGGAGACGCGCATGCCGTCGGTGAGTTCCTGGGCGACGCCGCTGACCGCGACCCAAGGGCGGCGGTGTTCGGGTACGCCGACGATGGCGGCCTCGCGGACCAGGGACAGGGGGGTGCCGTCGGCGTCGACGACGACCAGGGCGCGGGCGCCGGCGGCGTTGGCGCGGCGCAGGGCCTCGGAGAGGGGGGTGTCGGTCTCGACGGGGACGGCGCGGCGGGTGAGGGTGCGGGCGCGCAGTTCCGGGAGGTGTTCGCGCAGCCGGGCCATGCGCAGGCTGTTGCCGGCGCCGGTCCAGATGATGGCGGCGAGGATGGCGGCGAGCAGGGCGTCGGTGAGGGAGTCCATGCCGCCGGTGTCCTCGCCACCGCCCCCGAAGGCGCCGAAGTAGTTGAGCAGGGGGAGGCCGACGAGGACGGAGACGGCGAGGGCGCGGCCGACCCAGGCGGCGGCGACGGTGCCGCTCATGGGCCTGCCGGTGATCTTCCAGACGACGGCGCGGAGCATCCGGCCGCCGTCGAGGGGCAGGCCGGGGAGCAGGTTGAAGGCGGCGACGATGAGGTTGGAGACCATGAGGCCGGCCAGCAGGACGCCGGGGACGGTGCCGGGTTCGACGGGCTGCATGGCGAGGTAGAAGACGCCGGCGAGGACGAGGGAGAGCAGCGGGCCGACGAAGGCGAGGACGAATTCGCGACCGGGGGTCTCGGCTTCCTTCTCGATCTCGGAGACGCCGCCGAAGAACTGGAGCTGGATGCGGCGGACGGGGAGTTTGAAGCGGATCGCGGCGACGGTGTGGGCGAGTTCGTGGATCAGGACGGAGGCGTAGAAGGCGACGGCGAAGAAGAGGGAGACGAGGTAGCGGGCGGCGCCGAGTTCGGGCAGGACGCGGTCGAGCTGGCCGCCGAAGACCCAGGTGATCAGGGCGGCGACCAGGAACCAGCTGGGGGCGACGTACACGGGGACGCCGAAGGGACGACCCATGAGGAGTCCGCCGCCGGGTTCCTTGGGGCGCTGGGGTGGCTGTCCCTGGGTCTTGCCGGAATACGCGTGGCCTCGCTCGTCGCTCCCCTCGCCGGTCTGCTCGCCGGTGTGACCCGGGTCGCCGCCGGGAGAGTCCGGGCGGGTCTCGGGGGCCGGGGGATCGTCGGAGGCCGGGGAGGGGGGTTCGTCGCTGTCGGCGGCGGGCCGGGGAGCCGTCTCCTCGTTGCCGTCCTCGCTCTCGGGCGCTGCCCGGCCGGCGGGCGGTTCGCCCCGGGTGGGGGTCGTGGGGGCGTCGGTGGGGGCCGGGCCTCCGTCGTTGGTCGGGGCCGTAGGGCCTGCGGGGTGCTCGGCCGGCTCGGCGTCGTCCGACCGGGGCTGCCCGCTCCCGCCGCTCACGTCCACGGTGTCCCCTCGTTAGATGCGGTCCGTCTCTGGTCGATGGTATGCGGCCGTCGTGACGCGTTTCGCCCCGGCACCCCTTGTGTTGGCCCGGCCGTCGCGCGGGTTGGGTGACTGTCAGTGGCGGGCCGTATGGTCTGTGGTCATGGACAGCAGCATGGAGGATGCCGCGCGGGCACGGGGCGCGGACGTCACGCGGGGGGAAGAACCGGTCCCGGCGGCCGAGGTGACGGAGGTGGCAGTGACCGAGGTGCCGGTCGGCGAGGACGCAGGTGCCGAGGTGCCGGTCGCGGCGCCGCCCGCCTCGCTCTCGCCGTCGCGGGCCAGTGACTTCATGCAGTGTCCGTTGCTGTACCGGTTCCGGGTGATCGACCGGCTGCCGGAGAAGCCGAGCGAGGCGGCGACCCGGGGGACGCTGGTGCACGCGGTCCTGGAGCGGCTCTTCGACGCGCCGGCGGCGGAGCGGACGGCGCCGCGGGCCAAGTCGCTGATCCCCGGGCAGTGGGACCGGCTGCGGGAGAGCCGCCCGGAGGTGGGTGAGCTGTTCGCGGAGGATCCGGAGGGCGAGCGGCTGGCGCGCTGGCTGGGTGAGGCGGAGCGGCTCGTGGAGCGCTGGTTCACGCTGGAGGACCCGTCCCGGCTGGAGCCGGTGGAGCGGGAGCTGTTCGTGGAGACCGAGCTGGAGTCGGGGCTGCGGCTGCGCGGGATCATCGACCGGGTCGACGTGGCGGCGACGGGCGAGGTGCGGATCGTCGACTACAAGACCGGCAAGGCGCCCAGGCCGGAGTACGCGGAGGGCGCGCTGTTCCAGATGAAGTTCTACGCGCTGGTGGTGTGGCGGCTGAAGAACGTGGTGCCGAGGCGGCTGCAGCTGGTCTACCTGGGCAGCGGTGACGTGCTGACGTACGACCCGGTCCTCGCCGATCTGGAGCGGGTCGAGCGCAAGCTGCTCGCACTGTGGGAGGCGATCCGGCAGGCGACGGAGTCGGGTGAGTGGCGGCCACGGCCGACGAAGCTGTGCGGCTGGTGCGACCACCAGGCGCACTGCCCGGAGTTCGGCGGTACTCCCCCGCCGTACCCGCTGCCGGTGAGGTCGGCGGGGGCCGGCGACCCGGCGCAGGGCAGAATGGGCGCGGACTAGCAGAAGGAGACTCACCGTGGCCATCCGTGTCCTACTGGTCGACGACCAGCCGCTGCTGCGTACCGGGTTCCGGATGATCCTGGAGGCGGAGCAGGACCTCGCGGTCGTGGGCGAGGCCGGGGACGGCCTGCAGGCCCTCGACCAGGTGCGGGCCCTCCAGCCGGACGTCGTGCTGATGGACATCCGGATGCCGCGTATGGACGGGGTGGAGGCGACCCGGCAGATCACCGGGCCGGGGCGGGACGGTCCGGCGAAGGTGCTGGTGCTGACCACGTTCGATCTGGACGAGTACGTGGTGGAGGCCCTGCGCGCGGGCGCCAGCGGCTTCCTGCTGAAGGACGCCCCGGCGAACGAGCTGGTGCAGGCGATCCGGGTGGTGGCCAACGGTGAGGCGATGCTGGCGCCGAGCATCACGCGCCGGCTGCTGGACAAGTACGCGACGCATCTGCCGTCCGGTGAGGAGCCGGTGCCGGACACCCTGCACACGCTCACCGACCGTGAGGTCGAGGTGCTGAAGCTGGTGGCGCGGGGGCTGTCGAACGCGGAGATCGCCGCGGACCTGTTCGTCAGCGAGACGACGGTGAAGACGCATGTGGGGCACGTGCTGACCAAGCTGGGGCTGCGGGACCGGGTGCAGGCCGCGGTGTACGCGTACGAGAGCGGCCTGGTGCGTCCCGGCGCCCAGTAGCGGAGGCACCAGGCGTACGACGCGAAGGGCGCCCC
>NZ_JBEYFC010000329.1:0-10253 GCF_040634175.1 Streptomyces sp. NPDC007162 | reverse complement strand
GGGCCGCCGTCTCCCTGCTGACGGCGGCCCCTCGGTCCTCGCGGCTCCTGCGTGCGTCACATGTGGACGACCGGCGCCGCGTCCGGGTCCTGGACCGGCGTGCCGGGCCGGAAGAGCAGGAAGGCGATCACCGCACCTGCCGCGAACATCCCGGCCGACCACCAGAACGCCGTGGTGTAGCTCTCGATCGTCGCCTGGGCCTGCACCAGCTTGCTGGTCGCGTCCCGCCCGGCCAGGTAGCTGGTCGCCGCGCTCGCCGCGAGCGTGTTGAGCAGCGCCGTACCGATCGAACCGCCCACCTGCTGCATGGCGTTGACCGTCGCGGAGGCGACACCCGCCTCGTCGGCGGTCACTCCGCCGGTACCCAGCTGCATGGCTGCCGGCATGACCAGGCCGAGGCCGAGGCCGGTGATGATCAGCTGCGGGAGCACCGCGCTGACGTAGCTGGAACCGACGCCGATCCCGGTCAGCCAGGCCATGCCGGCCGCGGAGACCGCGAAGCCCAGCGGGATCACGACCTTCGGGCCGAGCCGCGGTACCAGGGTCTGGGTGCCGACCTGCGCCGTCACCATCAGACCACCGATCATCGGCAGGAACGCCACGCCGGTCTTCGTCGGGCTGAAGCCGAGGTTCAGCTGCAGGTAGTAGGTGAGGAAGAGGAACACGCCGAACATGCCGCCGGCGGAGATCAGCACCGTGAGGAGCGAGGCCGCCCGGTTGCGGTCCATCAGGATGCCCAGCGGCAGCAGCGGGTGCGCGGCCTTGGTCTGCCACCAGGCGAAGGTCGCCAGGAGCACCACACCCGCGATCAGGAAGCCCCAGGTCAGCGGCGAGCCCCAGTCGTGCGTCTCGGCGTTGGAGAAGCCGTAGACCAGCGAGAACAGACCGGCCGCGACCAGGACCGTGCCCAGTACGTCCAGCTTGGAGTTCCCGGCGTCCCGGTGGTTGTGCAGCAGGGCCATGCCGCCCGCGAACGCGACGACGGCGATCGCGACGTTCACGTACAGGGTCGAGCGCCAGTCGAACGTGTCGGTGAGGACACCGCCGAGCAGCAGGCCGACCGCACCGCCCGCACCGGCGATGGCACCGTAGACGCTGAACGCCCTGGCCCGCTCACGGGCGTCGGTGAACGTGGTGTTGAGCAGCGAGAGCGCGGTCGGGGCGAGCAGCGCGCCGAAGGCACCCTGCAGGGCGCGCGCGGTCACCAGCATCCCGAAGCCGTTGGCGGCACCGCCCAGCGCGGACACGGCGGCGAAGCCGACGACTCCTATGAGAAAGGCGGTCTTGCGGCCGAACAGGTCGGCGATCCGGCCGCCGAGCAGCAGCAGCGAGGCGAAACTGAGGGCGTACGCGGTGACGATCCACTGCCGGTTGCCGTCGGAGAATCCGAGGTCGGCCTGGGCGGACGGCAGGGCGATGTTCACGATCGTGGCGTCGAGCACCACCATCAGCTGGGCGATGGCGATGACCGCGAGGATCCACCACCGCTTCGAGGAGGCCGCCGGCGGTGCCTCCGCGGCGCCCGTGCGGGCACCGTCGGTCAGAGTCTTCTCGGACATGAGAGAACCACTCCAGGGAAGTCGTTCGAGGGATATCAGAAGGCGTTTCGGTTACAGCGGCTTCATCAGCGCGCGAACGAAACTGTTTCGTACACATCGAGCCTAGACCACTTCCAGCGAAACGGCAACGTTTCGTTGGCATGGCTGGGTGCGGTTCCCCGCAACGGCGGGGAACCGGGAAGCAGTGCCGACCGGTCAGGCCAGCTGTCGTCGCACCAGTTCGTGCAGCCGTCCGCCGGTGTCGGCGAGCAACTGCGCCGGCGGGCCCTGCTGGGCGACCTTGCCGTCCTCCATCACGATCACCCGGTCGGCGTCCATCACCGTCGACAGCCGGTGGGCGATCACGATCCGGGTGGCGTTCAGCTTGCGGGTGCTCTCGATGACCGTGCGCTGGGTGTCGTTGTCGAGGGCGCTCGTCGCCTCGTCGAAGAAGAGGATACGGGGCCGCCGGATCAGCGCCTGGGCGATCATCAGCCGCTGCCGCTGGCCGCCCGAGATCGCCCCGCTCCCGGCGACGATCGTGTGCAGTCCCATCGGCATCCGCTTGATGTCCTCCGCGAGGCCCGCCATCTCGGCCGCCGCCATGGCCTCCTCGGGGGTGTAGGGCTCGGTGCCGCAGATGACGTCCAGGATCGAGCCGGTGAACGGCTGCGCGTGCTGGAGCACCACCCCGCACTGCCGGCGCACGGCGGACTGGTCGAGGGCGCCCAGGTCCTGACCGTCGTACAGGACGCTGCCCGACACCGGCTTGTCGAAGCCGATCAGCAGGCGCAGCAGGGTCGACTTGCCGCAGCCGCTGGGGCCGACGACCGCCACGAACTCGCCCGGACGGATGTCGAAGGAGACGTCGTCGAGGACCAGGGGACCGTCGTCCGCGTACCGGAAGGACAGCCGGCGGGCCTCGACGGCGCCGGACAGCGGACCGGGGCGGGTGCTGGCGGTGCGCACCTCCGGCGCCGCCTCCAGGACCGGCTTGATCTCCTCGAACAGCGGCAGCGCGGCGACCGCCGACACGAAGGAGCCGGTCAGCTGGGTGACCGAGGTAAGCAGCATCGTCACCGACGTGTTGAAGGTGAGGAAGGCCGCCGCGTCCATCACGCCCTTCGCCGGGCCCGCGAGCAGCATGAACATCAGCAGGGTGCAGACCGGCAGGTAGACCGACCCGAGCACGCTGGTGAGGTTCTTGATCCGGCCCACCTTCTGCTGGAGTTCCCGGCTCCGCGCGAACTCGCCGGCCCAGGCCGCGTAGGCGTAGTTCTCGGCCGCCGCCACCCGCAGTTTCGGCAGCCCGCGCAGGGTCTGGAACGCCTGGTTGTTGAGCTTGTTGCCGAGCACCACCAGACGGCGCTGCCAGCGGACCTGCCACAGGCCGAGGCCCAGGAACAGACCGGCGATGACGACCAGCATGCCCAGGGCCGCCAGGGCCATCGGCACGCTGTACCAGAACAGCAGGCCCAGGTTCATCGCCCCGACGGTCACCGACTGGGCGACCACCGGGCCGACGCCCGCCAGCAGCCGGCGCATCGCGCTGACGCCCATGGCGGCGCTCGCCAGCTCACCGGTCGAGCGCTGTGTGAAGAACTTCGTCGGCAGCCGCAGCAGCCGGTCCCAGACGGCTGGCTGGAGGGTCGCCTCGATGCGGCCCTCCAGGCGGAGGATCGTCAAATTCTGCAGGAGCGTGAACGCGGCCGACACCACGGCGCTGACCATCACCGCCAGACAGACCTGCGCGATCAGGTCCGTCTGCGCCGTCGGCACGTACTCGCCGAGCACCCTGCCGGTGGCGATCGGCACCAGCGAACCGATCGCCACCGTCACCAGCCCGGCCAGCAGCAGGTTGCCCAGGTCGCCCCGGGTGCCGCGCAGACAGAAGCGGAGCAGGCCGAGCGGGCCGAGCGCCCTGTCCGGCAACGGGCGGTAGAACATCACCGCGCGCGGCTCGAACTCCTCCGCGTTCGCCTTCTCCACCGGAGTCTCCCGGCCGGTCGCCGGATGGACGGCCACATAGCCGCCGCGCCGCCACAGCAGCGCGACCGGCGCCCCGGACAGCGCCCGGTGCCCGACCAGCGGACCCACGTTGTCCCGCCACCAGCCGCCGTCGAGCCGTACCGCCCGGGTCCGTACCCGGGAGGCCAGCGCCACCCGCTCGACCGGGTCGATCCGGTCGCTCTCGGTGCCGGACTGCGCGGGCTCCGCGAGAGTGATGCCGGCCGCCTCGGCGACCAGCCTGCAGGCCGCGTAGGAGGCGTCGGCGTCGGCGGCCGTGGTGCGCTTGGCCCCCTTGCCGATGGAGGCCAGCAGGGTCCGGTCGGCCTGGGCGCGCACCGCCTCACCGGCCTTGATCCCGGCAGCCGCACGGGTCTCGTGGGTGCGCTCCAGCTGCTCGATCCAGCGGTCGAGGGTGGTGAGCAGCCGGTACTGCTGGTCGACCATGCTCTGCCACACGGCCGGGTCCATCAGCAGGTCGGCGGCCGCCTCCGCGCCGTACAGCGAGCCGTACTGCACGCTGCCGGGCGGCACCTGCATCCAGAAGACGTCGTCGTCGGTGGGGGCCGCCGCCCGCTCGCTCGCGGTCATCGGGGCCTGGAAGAGGATCGACAGACCCCGGCCCACACCGAGCGCGAGGGCGTACTCCAGGGGGCTGGTGGTCGGCGGCACGTACTGGGGGTTGCCGTACTCGTCGTAGGACCAGGTCTGCGTGCTCGCGGGCTGGTAGAGCTCGCGCAGCCCGATGCGGTGCACCACGCAGTCGCGCAACGGGCGGGCCACCAGGGTGTGTTGCGGTCCCGCGACCGGACCGAGCAGCAACGCGCCGGCCTCCAGCCGTCCCAGGTGGTGCCAGTGGCCCTGCTGTTCGGCGTCCACCGCGAACAGGTCCAGGGCGCCGGACGCCACCAGCCACAGCGTCTGCGGGCCTTCGAGGTCCAGCCGGTTGAAGCCGGTGCAGTCGATCCGGGCGCCCAGGGAGCCGAGCGCGCCGAGAACCAGGTCGCCGCCGTCCACAGTGGTCATCTCATCGCTCCCTGACCAGCGCGGCGTACGCCCCGCCGTGTGCCACCAACTCGTCGTGCCGGCCGCGCTCCACGATCGTGCCGTGCTGGAGCACCACGATCTCGTCGCTGTCGCGGACCGTGCTCAGCCGGTGCGCGATCACCACACAGGCGCAGCCGCGCCGCCGCAGGTTGTCCATCACGATCAGCTCGGTCTCGGCGTCCAGCGCGCTGGTCACCTCGTCGAGGACCAGGATGCTCGGCCGGCGCACCAGCGCCCGGGCGATCTCCAGGCGCTGCCGCTGCCCGCCGGAGAAGTTCCGGCCGTCCTGCTCGACCCTGCTGTGGATGCCCCCGGGCCGCCGGGTCACCACGTCGTACAGGGCGGCGTCCCGCAGCGCCTCCACCACGGCCTCGTCCGGGACGGACGGGTCCCACAGCGCCACGTTGTCGCGCACCGAACCCTCGAAGAGGAAGACGTCCTGGTCGACGAAGGACACCGAGGCGGCGAGCGCACCGCGCGGGATGTCCTCCAGCCGCTGCCCGTCGATGCGGATCACGCCCTCCCAGGGCGCGTACAGGCCCGAGATGAGCCGCGAGACCGTCGACTTGCCGCTGCCCGAGCCGCCCACCAGGGCCACCTGCCGGCCCGGCCCCACCGTCAGGTCGAAGCCGGTGAGCAGGGGCTTGTCCAGCGGGCTGTAGCCGAAGGTGATGTTCTCCAGCTCGACATGGCCCTGCAGCCGCCGGGTGGACTCACCGGCGCCGGGGCGCGCGTAGATGGGGTCGGCCTGGAAGTTCTCCACGTCCTTCAGCCGGGCCACGTCGGCCGCGAAGTCCTGGATGCGGCCCGCGACGCCGTTCAGCCGGGTCAGCGGGGCGGTGAAGCGGGTGACCAGGGACTGGAAGGCGACCAGGAGACCGACCGAGATACCGCCCTCGACCGCCCGCATCCCGCCGATCCACAGGATCAGCGCGCTGTTGACGGTGGCCAGCGTCGGTGCCACCACGCCGAGCCAGGCGCTCGGCACCCCGAGGCGCTGCTGCTCCTCCAGGGTGCTCGCGTGCTGCCCGGCCCACTTGCGGAAGTAGCCGTCCTCGCCACCGGTCGCCTTCATCGTCTCGATCAGCTGGAGACCGGTGTAGGAGGTGTTGGTGAGCCGGGCGGTGTCCGCGCGCAGCTTGGCGGTCCGGGTCGCCCGCAGCCGTACGACGAGCCGCATCGCCACGATGTTCAGCAGCGCCACCCCGATCCCGAGGAAGGTGAGCTGCGCGTCGTAGGTGTAGAGGAGCACCGCGTAGAGGACGACCACCACCGCGTCCACACCGGCCGCCGCGAGGTCACGGGCCAGGGTCTCGGCGACCTGGTCGTTGGACTGCAGGCGCTGGACCAGGTCGGCCGGGCTGCGCTGGGAGAAGAAGGTGACCGGCAGCCGCAGCAGGTGGCGCAGGAAGCGGGCGCTGGAGAGGGTGGAGGAGACGATCCGGCCGTGCAGCAGGTTCGCCTGCTGCAGCCAGGTCAGCACCAGGGTGAGCAGCACACAGGTGCCCATCGCCGCGAACAGCACGGTGAGCAGCGAGGTCTGGCCGCCGATCAGGAACAGGTCGATGTACTGCCGGCTGAGTGCGGGTACCGCCGCGCCCACGACCACCAGCAGCAGGCTGGCCAGCACCGCCGCGGGCATGGTGCCCGCGGTGCCGCGCAGCCGGGCCGGCAGCGCGCCGAGCACGCCCGGCCGCCGGCCGCCCTTCTCGAAGCCGTCACCGGGTTCCAGGACCAGCACGACACCGGTGAAGCTGCCGTCGAACTCCTCCATGGGGACGAACCGGCGGCCCTTGGCCGGGTCGTTGATGTAGACGCCCCGGCGGCCGAAGCGGCGGCCCATGCCGTCGTAGACGACGTAGTGGTTGAACTCCCAGAACAGGATCGCCGGCCCCTGCACGTCGGCGAGGGCCGCCAGGTCCATCTGCATGCCCTTGGCGGTGAAACCGTAACTACGGGCCGCCTTCAGCAGGTTGCTGGCGCGGGAGCCGTCGCGGGAGACCCCGCAGGCGATGCGCAGCTCCTCCAGCGGGACATGGCGGCCGTGGTGGGCGAGGACCATGGACAGGGAGGCGGCGCCGCACTCGACGGCCTCCATCTGGAGCACGGTCGGGGTACGGACCGCCCGGCCGCGGCCCTTGGGCACCGGCCGCTTGGGCGGGGCGGCACGCCGGCGGCTCCGGGTCTCCTGGGCGGTGGTCACGGGAGCAGCCAATCGACGGGATGCTGGTCGGCCAGCCGGATCGAACCCGAGGCCAGGGTCATGGAGTCGAGCTTGAACGGCGGCCCGTCCGCCGAGGACCACCGGTAGCCGCTCTTCGTCGCCTTCGACGTGTCCAGCCGCACCAGTACGGCCACCGGGCGGCCCTTCTTCGTGAACTGCTCGCCGAGTTGGCTGTCCCCGAGGAACGCCGAGATCGACTGGGCCGACTGCGCGGCGCGGTCCACCGACTTCACATGGCCGCGCAGCACTCCGTACTCCTGGGTGGACACCGACGACACGGTCAGGTCGACCCGGGCGTCGGCCGGGATGGCGGAGGCGTTCTCGGCGGGGACGTAGACCGTCGCGTACAGCGGGTCCGTGGCGTGGGCGACCTTCTCGACGGCGGCGACGTTCGCGCCGGTCTGGATGATCTGCCCGATGGTGGCGGCGAGCGCGCTGATCCGGCCCGCGGCGACCGTACGGACGACCGAGTCGCCCTGGCTGGTGCGGACCTTCAGGACGGGGGAGTTCGCCGGCAGCCGTTCGCCCTGCCTCGCGAGGACGGCCGTGACCTGCCCGGCGACCGGGCTCTGCAGGATGTAGCTGCCCTGACCGTGGGTGAGGATGGCCTGCGCGCTCACCGTGGAGGCGACCGAACCGGTCACCGCCCACACCGAGGCCGCCGCCATCACGACGACGGAGACGGACAGCGTGAGCCAGCCCTGCGGCCGGGCGAAACGCACCGGGAGATCCAGCTCCTCCGGCGACTGGAGCTTGGCGAGGGCCTGTTGGCGGAACTGCACGGAACTTCCCTCACCTGTGGGAGAGATGCTGATGAAGAGGGTGTTTCAGAACGCCCGAGAGCCCCGGGGCCGGGAACCGGCTCCGGGACTCAGCGGTGACGAGGTGCGATCAGAGACCGGCGACCAGGTTGGTGACCGGCTGGGTGTTCAGGCCGGTGACACCCTCGACGGTGCCGACAACCGTGTTGACCAGGCCGGAAACCGGGGCAACGCCGTCCACCAGGCCGGTGACGGTGCCGAGAGCGTTCACGGACAGGCCGCCGGAGACGTTGTCGAGCTCGGCGTCGGAGATCTCGACGGTCTCAACCTGGGGGGTGGAGTTCATGATGGAACTTCCCTTCATATGGGTATGTCACAAGGGGGAGAGCGGCCCCCCAACGGCCCTCTGGGGACAGTACGGACGGCCGCGACCGCGGGCGCCGGGTGCCCGTTTCCGGGAACCCCTCGGGGACCTGCGGTGCGATGGATCAAAGCACGCCCACGGTCCGCGCTTCCAATCAACCAGGTGTCTCACCTGGGCACTTGTGTTCCAGAAGAGCTCAACCGTGCAGGCGTGCGCACGCAGTGTCGGCGACTCCTTCACAAGCCACACGACTTCGTCGCGGGCACCCGGCTTGCCCATCCGGCGGTGAATCCGGCACTCCGGGCCAAGTGCCCGTCAGGGGGCGCGTGATTGTGCAGATCCGTCGGCTCCGGTGACCTGCTTGGGCAGTGGATGTGCAGATTCCCTGAAGCAAGGATTCCGGCCCGTGACCACGACGGAACGTCAGTGGTCGATCGCTGACCGTGTCGTTCCCGAGGTGCGGACTTCCGGCCCAGGAGTGCGGGAGCCGTGCTCGCCCGAGCCGCGAGCACGCCCGACCTCTCGTCGCTCATCGTGATGTCGGCGAACGCCGTCCGCGGGTCCGGCTCGTGGAGCACTGCCGCGATCAGGACATCCGAACCGCTCGGCGTGCGCCGGTGCGACGTCGACCGCCGCACCGTCGTCATCGGCGCGAACCCGCCGGGGCCGCCGGGACCACGATCACCGCCCCCGTGTCCGCGGCCGCCGTCAGCGGCTGCCCCGAGAGCCCGCCGCCCTCCCGGGACAGTCGCCTTGACCAGGGCAGACGCGGCATCGCCCGGTATGCGCCCACCGCCTCGACGGATCGGGCGCCCAGGGGGCGAAGCCGACCGCGAGGGTCTTGTCGGCCTCGGTGGTGGTCCTCCCCATGGGGGGAATTGTTCCCGGGCCCGTGCCGCACCGCGCGCAGCCCTGCCACGACCCGCCGCGTGGCCGATTCACCTGCGGTACGCAGAAGTTGGGAACCGGAATTGAACGCACCACGTGACCCGCGCGTACCTATGGCCATCCAGGCGCCGCTCACGAACGACTGCCCCTCACGGCAGACACTCCGTCCCTTGGAGGTCGAGAAGTTTGAGTCACAAGCGAATTCCGAAGCGCAAGGCCGCTATCGCGGTGGGCGGTGTTGCGGCGCTCGGAGCTGCGGCCTTCCTGATCCCGATGGCCAACGCGTCCCAGGACAACGCCTCCGGTGCCACCGCGGCCGCTCCGAAGACCCTGAAGGCGACGGGCGCCTCGGATCTCGCCGCGCAGCTCCAGCAGCTGCTCGGCCAGGCCTTCGCCGGGTCCTACTACGACAGCGGCAAGCAGCAGCTCGTCGTCAACGTCGTCAACGGCGACAACAACGTCATCGTGCAGGCGCAGAAGGCCGGCGCGATCGTGCGGCAGGTCGCCAACAGCAGCAAGGCCCTCAAGACCGCCGCCCAGACCCTGAAGGCCAAGGCCACCATCCCGGGCACCGCCTGGGCCGTCGACCCGAAGACCAACAAGGTCGTGGTGACCGCCGACAGCACCGTCACCGGCACCAAGTGGGACAAGCTGCAGTCCACCGTCCAGAGCCTCGGCTCGAACATGGCGACGCTGAAGAAGACCTCCGGTTCCTTCAAGACCTTCGTCTCCGGCGGCGACGCGATCTTCTCCCAGGTGCAGAACGGCGAGGTCCGCTGCTCCCTCGGCTTCAACGTCACCGCCTCCGACGGCAGTCCCGCCTTCCTGACGGCCGGTCACTGCGGGGTCGCGGCCAAGGACTGGTCGGACACCCAGGGCGGCCAGCCCGTCGCCACCGTCGACCAGGCACAGTTCCCCGGCAACGGCGACTTCTCGCTCGTCAAGTACAACGACGCCACCACCCAGGCGCCGAGCGAGGTCAACATCGGCAACGGGCAGACCGTCGCCATCAAGCAGGCCGAGGACGCCACCGTCGGCACGACGGTGTTCCGGATGGGTTCCACCACCGGTCTGCACGACGGCCAGGTCACCGGCCTCGACGCCACCGTCAACTTCCAGAGCGAGACCGACCCGAACGGCGTCGACACCGTCAACGGCCTCATCCAGACCAACGTCTGCGCCGAGGCCGGTGACAGCGGCGGTTCGCTGTTCACGCAGGACGGCGGCGCGGTCGGCCTCACCTCCGGCGGCAGCGGCGACTGCACCGCGGGCGGCGAGACCTTCTTCCAGCCGGTGACCACCGCCCTGCAGGCGACCGGCGCGACGCTCGGCGACGGCGGCGCCGCCGGTGCCGGTGACGCCGGTGCCTCGGCGGACCCGTCGGCCGGCGCGGCCGACCCCTCCGCCTCGGCCGGTGACCAGGC
>NZ_JBEYFC010000328.1:0-10287 GCF_040634175.1 Streptomyces sp. NPDC007162 | reverse complement strand
TGCCGCGCCAGCCCCTGGTGCGGCACTTGGCCCAGCTCTGCCCGGCCCGGCTGCGGCCGGGCCGCCGTAGCCACCGCCGTATCCGGATGGGGCGGGTGCGCCGCCGTAGCCGGAGCCGGAAGGGGGGGATCCGACCGGGCTGCCGCCACCGCCACCGCCGCCCGTCGGATCGACGACCGCCTCGATCCGCCACTGCACACCGAACTGCTCGGACAGCGCCTGACGCAGCACGTCCTCGCTGCCGCTGCTCGCGAAGTTGTCGCGGGCGCCGGCGTTGACGAAGCCGATCTGGAGGGTGGCACCGTCGAAACCGGTGACCTGGGCGTTCTGGCTGAGCAGGATCCAGGTGAAACGGCGGCGGTTCTTGACCGCCTCCAGGATGTTCGGCCACAGGACACGGGGGTCGAGACCGCCGGCGGGCACCGCTGAAGGGGCTGGGGGCGCCGGTGCCTGGGCGGGGGCCGAGGTCGGGGTCGGCGTGGGGGCGGAGGCCGGGGGTTGCTGAGCCGCCGGGCCGCCCGGGCCGGTACCCGCACTCGTACCCGCACCCGCGCTCGCGCCCGTGGGCCAGCCGCCGGGGCGGCGGGCGCCGCCACCCGCGGAGGCCGCCGTGGGCCAGGCGCCCGGCGCGGGGACGGCTGGGGCGGGAGCGGGGGCCGCTGCGGCGGGGGCGGAGGGCTGCTGGACCGGAGGTGCCGGTGGTACCGGCTGTGCCGGAGGCGCCGGCGCGGCGGCCGAGGGCTGCTGAACCGGTGCGGGCGCCGGAGGCTGAGGTGCCGGAGGCATGGCCGCGGGGGCCGCTCCCCCTCGTACGGCGGCCCGTGCCGCCGCCATCCCGCCCCCCGGCGGAACCGGGGGCCCGGCCGGAGCACCGCCCGGGGCCTGCGGGTGCGCGTCGGGCCCGGGAACGTACCCCATCGCGGGCGCGGCGCCACCGGCCGAGAAGTTGACGCCCCGCTCCAGCCGGTCGAGGCGGGCCATGACGGACCGCTCGTCGCCGTACGCGGCCGGCAGCAGCACCCGGGCGCAGATCAGCTCCAGCTGGAGGCGCGGAGAGTTGGCGCCGCGCATCTCGGTGAGCCCCGCGTTGACGAGGTCGGCGGCGCGGCTGAGCTCGGCCGCGCCGAAGGTGCCCGCCTGGGCCTGCATGCGTTCGAGGACGTCGGCGGGGGCGTCGAACAGCCCCTTCTCCGCGGCGTCCGGGACGGCGGCGAGGATGACCAGGTCCCGCAGCCGCTCCAGCAGGTCGGCGACGAAACGCCGCGGGTCGTTGCCCCCCTCGATGACGCGGTCCACGACCTCGAAGGCGGCGGCACCGTCCCCGGTGGCGAAGGCCTCGACGACGGAGTCGAGCAGGGAACCGTCCGTGTACCCGAGCAGGGAGGTGGCCATGGCATAGGTCACACCGTCCGGCCCGGCCCCGGCGAGCAGCTGGTCCATGACGGACATGGAGTCACGCACGGACCCGGCTCCGGCCCGCACGACGAGCGGCAGCACGCCTTCCTCGACGGGGATCTGCTCCTTGCCGCACACCTCGCCGAGGTACTCCCGGAGCGTCCCCGGCGGCACCAGCCGGAACGGGTAGTGGTGGGTCCGGGACCGGATGGTCCCGATGACCTTCTCGGGCTCGGTGGTGGCGAAGATGAACTTCAGATGCTCCGGGGGCTCCTCGACGACCTTGAGCAGGGCGTTGAAGCCGGCCGACGTGACCATGTGGGCCTCGTCGATGATGTAGATCTTGTAGCGGCTGCCCGCGGGTCCGAAGAAGGCCTTCTCGCGCAGGTCACGGGCGTCGTCCACACCACCGTGAGAGGCCGCGTCGATCTCGATGACGTCGATGGATCCCGGGCCGTTCCTGGCGAGGTCGCGGCAGGACTGGCACTCCCCGCAGGGGGTCGGCGTCGGACCCTGCGCACAGTTCAGGCAGCGCGCCAGGATCCGCGCGCTGGTGGTCTTCCCGCACCCACGCGGCCCGCTGAACAGGTACGCGTGATTGACCCGGTTGTTCCGCAGCGCCTGCTGCAACGGGTCGGTGACATGCTCCTGCCCGATGACCTCGGCGAACGACTCCGGGCGATAGCGGCGGTACAGCGCGAGAGACGACACACCTACGAGGTTATAGGCGCCCACTGACAACCCACCCCGCCGAAGACCCCCGGGCCCGGCGAACGCAAGCGCCCCCCACGCACCCGCCAGAGCCGACCTACCCTTGCTGCCTTCCGGCCCTGGGGGAGTTCAGTCAGATAGCGCCGCGTGAGGGGCTCCGCACAGAGTACCCGACGTCAGCGGGTAGGAACGAGTTCGCGAGCACTCCTCTCGGTCATGTAATGTTCCCACCGGAGGATTCGCCTAGAGGCCTAGGGCGCACGCTTGGAAAGCGTGTTGGGGGCAACCCCTCACGAGTTCGAATCTCGTATCCTCCGCCAGTGCCTCACCGGGCACGATGTCGAAGGGCCCCGCTGCTTGCAGCGGGGCCCTTCGACGTTGTCCGTCTCACTTTCCGTCTCAGTTCGTTTCCGGGAGCTCCCAGAGCGCGTCGCCAACTTGCTGCGCGACCTTTCGGAGCATGGTCCCGGTCACGTGCATGTACCGGGCGCGCATCCGGGCCGCTCCCCCGGGCTCCCAACCCATGATCGAGTCGATCACGACGTCCGGGACTCCGAGGATCAGGAGGACGGTCGCGGCGGTGTGGCGAGCGTCATGGAGACGGCCGTTCCGGACACCGGCATCCCGAAGCAGCCGCTTCCATGAGTGGAAGTCGGTGTTCGGGCTCAGCGGCCCGCCGATCGGCGAGGCGAAGACGTACCCCTTCCCCTCCCAGTCGGCACCGGCGGCGATCCGCTCCCGCTCCTGGGCTTCCTGGTGCTGGCGGAGAATCTTGATCAGCGGATCAGGCAGGCCGATGGTGCGCCGGCCCGCGCGGGACTTGGTGGACTTGTGCTCGCGGCGCGTCTGCTCCCGCTTGGGGCAGTAGCCCGCCTTCCGGCCGCAGGGTTCGCCGCCGCAGCCGTGGGCGTACTTCGGCCGGAGCCGGTTCTTGCGGATGCGGGCGTACCCCGCGTCGAGGTCGACGTCTTCCCAGTGCAGGCCGAGCGCCTCACCTTGGCGAAGGCCGAGCGCAAGGGCTACGACCCAGCGCGCACTGTTGCGAAGCTTGGCCGCCTCAACGAGCAGGCTCTGAACCTCCTCGATCGTGTACGGCTCGACGTCCTCCTCTTCGAGACGGGGAGCCTTGGCGATCTCTGCCGCGTTCATGGCGACGTGCCCGCGCCGTACGGCTTCACCGAGGGCGACCCGGATCGTCCGGTGGGCGTGGTGGGCGGTGCCGGCGGAGCTCCCGGAGGCCTGCATCTTCCGGTAGAAGCGCTCCAGGTGCTCCGGCTCCAGGCGGTCGAGCTTGTGAGCGCCCAGGCCGGGCACGAGGTGAACGCGTACGTCTACCTCGTACCCGTCGTACGTGTTCTCCGAGACGTACGGCTTGGCGATGTTCTCGACCCAGTGCTCAAGCCAGGCCTGGAGCGTCCAGCTCTGCCCCGGCTTCCTGAGCTTCTTGTCGTCCCGCGCCCGCTCCATCTCGCGGACGGCTTTGGTCACCTCCGCCTTGGTCTTGCGTTCGATGTGGCGGCGGTCGGGCTTGCCGTCATCACGGACGCCGACCGTCACCCGCCCGTGCCACTTGCCGTCCTTGCCGAGGTAGATGGTCGAGGCCCCGTTGGGCTGGCGGGTGCGCTTCTGCTCTGCCATGTCGTCCCTCTCAGGCCGCGTGGGCGGGTCGGTGGCGGAGCTTGGCCACGTAGGCGGGTACGGCGTCGGCGGGGACCCGGCGGAGCCGCCCGACCGTGACGGACTCGATCTCTCCCGCGAGGACGAGGCGAAAGCACGTTGTGCGGCCGATACGGAGTCGACGGGCAGCTTCCTCCACCGTCAGGAGGACCAAGGACGGGTCGGAGGTCTCGGGCACGGTGGCGAGTCGGGGCTCAGCCATGGGTTGGTTCTCCTTCCGTTCCGGGGGCGGGTTCGAGGGATGCGGCAAGCCAGGTCTCGGCGGCGCTCAAGCCAGTGCCGGCGAAGACCCAGTGGGCGAGGACGTACGTCGTGTCCGGCTGAGGGTTGGCGGCTGCGGTCGCCGCTTGTGCTCGGCGCCATTCGGCGCGGGCGTCGCGGAGGGCGCCGAGGGTGGTGGAGTAGCGGCGGGATTTGGTGGAGAAGTGGCCGCGGAAGCCGAGCATGTGGGCCCAGGCCCGCAGGCGGAGGTGTTCGAGGCTCTTGCGGGCGCCGAGGGTCCAGGCGGTTCGGATGAGGCGGCGGGCGTGGTCGCTGATGTCAAGCTGGGCGAGTTCGGCGGCGAACTTCAACGGGCGGTCGAGGGCGCCCGTGGCTGTCTCGGCTCCCTTGGTGGCGTACTTGGCGATGTAGGCGGCGACGGCGCGTTCGGTGAGTTCCTGGCCGTTGTCGAAGTCGGCGGAGCGGATGGTGCGGACGTCGAGTTGGCGGCCGAAGGCGAAGGTGCAGGTGCGGCCGTCGAGGGTCGGGCCGTCGACGCGGACCTTGGTCGCGGCAGCCTCAATGGCGTCGGTGAGGAGTTCAGCGGTAGCCCAGGGCGGGGGCGGGGTGTCGCCGCCCTGCGGCCCGTCGAGGCGGATGACGGCGTGGAAGTGGACGGCGCCGCGCTTCTGGTACTCGGCGACCTTGGCGAACGAGACGCGGGCATGGTCACGCAGGCGGCGCTGCGACAAGCCCGCGCGCTTGGCTACCTGCCGGCGGAGATAGATCGAGAAGCGCCGCCAGAGGACACCCGCGTGGGCGTTCCAGAGAACGGCTGCTTCGTAGTCGTAGGTGTCCGGGTCGAGCGGAGTGCCGAGGGCGTCGTCGTCCTGGTCGTGGTGGGCGCCGCAGCGGCAGGGACGACCGTCGGTGCGGCGGTTGTGGACGGGACCGAAGCCGGGAGCGGTGAAGGTGGCAAAGACGCGCGGGTGGGCGGCGACCTGTTCCGGGGTGCCCTTGCCGCCCCGGAGTCCGGCGGTGATCAACTGGAAGGTGTCGCGGCGGTAGACCTCCGCGCAGGCCGCGCAGCGGGTCGTGCGCCGGTTGTTGCAGCGGACGAGGAGTTGGCCGGCCGGGAGCGCCGACGAGTCGAGGTGTTGGAGAACACGGCCGATCTCGCCCGTCGTGGTGTCGACGTCGTATTCGGTGCGGCGGCCGTCGAGGCGGATGGGGTTGGTGCAGCCGCCGAGGCCGGAGAGTTGGCGGAGGATACCGGGCAGGGTGCCGCCCGAGGCGAGGTTGGCGAGTTCCGGGAGCGGGGGCGGGGTGGTGCGGGTGAAGATGGCTGGCTCCTTCTGGCTGGCTCGGTCAGGAGTGACGGGCCCCGGGGCGGCCGGATGCTTGGCGGTGTCGTGGCCGCCCCAGGGGTCGGGCAGAGGGATTAGCGCCGGTTGTGTTCGCGCAGCAGCGAGCGCAGGACCACGGCGGCGATGGCCACGGAGATGGCCGAGACGGCGACGGCGGTCAGGAGCGCGGTGAGGACCACACCACCCGTGAGCACGGCGACGACGGCGCCGGTACTGACGGAGACGGCCGGGAGCGCGGAGCGCCGGACAGGGGCCGGGTCGGTCGGGGCGTGGGTGTGCGCGGGCGGCGGGGTGGGGCTGTCGGGGTACTTGGGCAGGAACACGGCCAGATTCTCCTTATCTACTCGTCTAGTCATGCGAGCCGTTTATGACGTCCACGCCGGAGCGCGTACCGGTCTCGATGGCGGGGGCCAGGAAGGTGTGGGAGAGCCAGAAGCCGAAGAGGGCTACCAGGACGACGACCCAGGCACGGACGCCCAGGAACCTGACTGCGCCCCAGGCGAAGAAGCCGAGTACGACGACCAGCGGCAGACTGACGGTCATGGCGTTCGGGGTCCTTTCAGCGGACGGGGCAGCGGTGAGTGCGGGCGGCGAGTTCGGCGGCGGCGCGGCTGTCGTAGTCGGCGGAGAAGCCGCAGCGCGGTGCGGTGCAGGCGGCGGTGTGCTTCTCGCGGCCCCGGTCGTCGTAGGCGGTGCCGACCCGGACGGGGCCGATACGGATGACGCTGCGGAAGCGGCGGTTGGCGGTCATGGTCAGTCCTCCTGTCGCAGGCTGGAGCCGAGGAATTCGTTCAGGATCCGGGCCGCTTCGGCAGCGTCCGACGTGCGATCGGCGGCCTCTTCGGCGAGGAGCCGGGCCAGCGTCGGGCGCCCGGTGTCGGCCATCTGGCGGGCCGCTTCGAGGTAGTCGACGGCCGTGTTGAAGCAGAGCGGCATGGTTCCTCCAGTTCAGGTGAGTTGGGCGGCGATGGCTTCGGCCATGGGTGTCGGGATGCCGAGGCGGGCACGGAGAGTCGGGGTGTCGATCGGGGCGCCGGTACGGGTGTGGTGTTCGGCGGCGACCTTTCGGGCGTGGTCGACCAGGGCGGCCGGGACCGGGACGGGCGGGCGTTCCGGCAGCGCCTCGATGACGGGTGGGGCGGGGGTGGCTTCGGGTTCGTGCTCTGGGTCTTCGATGACGTCAGCGCCGATCTCGTCGGTGTCCGCTTTCGGCGGCGAGTGGGCGAGAAGGGTGCCGCCGAGGAAGGCGACGGCGGGCCAACCGGCCACGAGGATGCGCAGCCAGGCCGGGACGTTGCTGAGGTCGAGGAGGCCGGCGGTGGCGACGTTCGCGCCGAGGGAGGCGACGAGGGCGATGACGAACCAGCACCAGGCCGCCGCCTTGGCTGTACCGGAGCGGAGTCGACGCCATGCGGCGACGAGCAGCAGGTCAACGCTGATCGGATAGGCCCAGGCTTTCCACCCGTCTTGTCCGGCCGCCATGGCTACGTCGTGGAGGTGGGCGAAGGACAGCGCGGCAGCGATGAGCGCCTGAACCAACACCGCGTCGACACGGCCGAGGTGGACGCGCACGGTCCGGCTCCTTTCGGTTTCGGGCATGGGAGGGGTAGGGACCTGGCGCGAGGCGGTCACGCCGACCGATGCGAGGAAGCGAGGACGGTCAGCCGGTCACCGGACGCGGCTGGACGACCGAGGCCGGAGCCTCGACCGGGTGCACCGGCACGGCGGGCCGGAACGGCTTGAGGGCGGGGACCTCGGGGACCAGGTCGGCTGAGTCGTGGCAGATGGCGGCAGCGTCGGCGAGGGAGAGGTAGGGGGTGCGGATGCGGGACCAGCCGCCGGAGGTGTCGCCCGCGACGGCGAGGCCGGGCATCTCAGGAGCGATGGAACAGGCGGCGTAGACGGCCTCGGGGGCGATGTCGCCGAGGGCCATCTTGGCGGAGGCTTCGTCGTTGACGCGGTGGCAGACACGGCCGGTGAGCTGGGCCCGGAGCATGGTGGCGCCCTTGCCGAGTTCGGCGCCGAAGCGCTGCCCGCACACCTCCAGGTAGATGCCGGCCGCGCGACCGAGCTGCGCGAGGCGGATGAGCAGGGTGACCATCTCGTCCCGACGTTCCTCGTCCTTGCGAGTGGCGGTGAGGAAGAGTTCGGCCACCTCGTCAACGAACAGGACCATGGGCACAGGGCGTTCGCTCTTGGGCAGGCCCCAGATGTCAGAGGTGATCTCCTCGTCCGGGGTGCCGGGCGCGATGCCCTGCCGCTCCTTGATCAGGTCGTATCGGTCCTCCATTTCCTTGACCAGGACGGGCAGCAGCTCGGCGGCTTCGTCCGGGTCGGTGGCGAGTGCGGAGAGGCGGGCGGCGAAGGGCGCCAGTTCGACGCCCCGCTTGCAGTCGATGCCGACGAGCGCGACACCGTCCTGCCGGGCGAGCCCGGAGATGAGGTGGCGCAGGTACATGGACTTGCCGGACAGGGTCGCGCCGAGGGTGAGTTGGTGGGGAACGGTGCGGTAGTCGCGGACGAAGGGCATGGCGTCCTCGCGCAGCGCCACCGGCACCTTCAGGAAGCCGCCCCCAGTCTTGCGGGGCATCCGGACGCGTCGCAGGACGTCGTAGCCGACGAGCCGCAGCTCGACGACACCCGGCTTGATCGTGGTGACGTAGACGGCATGGACTCCCCATGCGTGCCGCAGGCGTTCGGCCGAGGCGGCGACGTCAGCGGGTTCCTGGCCGGGAGCAAGCCGGAGCCGAAGCCGCAGCCCGGTCGAGGTGGGACGGAGAATGCCCCGGCGGGGCGGGACCGCCCGGACTTCCCGCCGGGTAGTGGCCTTGACGGCGAGAACCCGCAGCCGGGAGGGCGCCACGGTCAGGCCGCAGGCCTCCATGACAGAGCCGTACGAGCTGAGCAGGCGGACCGTGGATATCGGGCCGCCGACCGCGGACCAGTAGAGCGCCGGGTACTTGGCCCGGGTGTAGGCAGCCCCGCCGCCGAGCACGGCGACAGGACCACCCACTTCGAGGAGGGACGTCAGGTCAGTCATCAGGCGGTGGCCCCCATGGCGGCCGGGAACGCAGCCGGGGTGACGGCGGCGGCCCGGTAGGCGATGCCGTGACGCTGCTGCCCGTTGAACACGGACTCCCACGGCCGGGCGACGAGGCCGGGGAGCGAGACCGGCGCACCGAGGTTCAGCCCCTCGGAAACGCCGCCCTCCGGCACGGTGACCTTGATCAGCGAGGACTCCCCGTCCTCGATGTAGACGACGCCGATGGTCATCAGCGCCTCACCGCTCACCGCGTCCTTGGCGATCTCGCCGGTCTGACGGTCGCGGACCTTCGGCTCAGGAGCCTCGGTGAGGAGGATCGTGGCGGCGGTGGTCTCCACACGGATGGTGCGCACAGCACACTTCCTATCTACTCGTCTATACATGTAGCGATCCGTGAACCCGATCTCCCGGGCTCACGACGATCACCCTGCCACACAACTTGCCCACTCGTCTATACGAGTATGCGTGTTGGGGTGTACGAGTTCGGGGAAGCGTGCCCGCGCACCACCGCAAACCATGACGATCAGGTCGCCGGAAGCTGGTACGACAATACGTACGCGTCCGCCGCCATGACCGTGTCGCACACCTCCACGGCCCGTCCCTCGGTGTCGAAGGCGGTCCGGATCAGGTGAATGACCGGCACACCGGAAGCCAGCCGGAGCGTCTTCACCTCGTCCGGCGAGGGCATCCGGGCGCGGATCTCCTCCTCGAAGTGGTCGAGGTGGTGGCCCAGCTCTTCGAGGCGGGCGTAGATGCCGCCGGGACCGGGGTTGGGTTCGGCGATCTGGGTACCGCGGGCGATGTCGAGAGGGAGGTAGGAGGTGGCGAACTCGACCGGCCGGCCGTCGAGGAGGTACCGGCGCCGCCGGGCCAGCACACGCCGCACGGACCCGAGCCGGGTGGAGATGTCCTGACTGGCCTTCTCTTCCTTGACCTCAAGACTGTCGACCTGAGGATGACTGCCGGCCGCGTCCGCCTCCACGATGAACGCGGACTTCCCCTGCTCCCGATGACGGCGGGCGAACCGGTCGGAGGCGAGGCGCCGCACGGGCGGCCGGGGCCGGACGAACACCCCCTTGCCGTGCTCGGCATGGACGAGCCCTTCCCCCTGGAGGATGGAGAAAGAGTTCCGGACCGTCATCCGGGACACCCCGTAGTGCTCGACAAGCTCAGCCTCTGAAGGCAGCTTCTCGCCCTCTCTGAACCGCCCACGGTCGATGGCCTCGCGCAGCTGGTCGGCGATCTGCCGGAAGACCGCACGATCGCTCGTGGGGTCGAGATCTCCGAGCAGGCCCGAAGGAAGAGCAGGGCTCACTTGTACTCCTTTAGGTATCTAGACGAGTGGGCGAGTGTTGTTGCTACGGTGGAGAGCCTAGCCAGCCGAGAGGGCCGAGGAACGTGAGCACAGAACGCCCGCACTCCGTGAGCGTCGCCGGGGTCGTCATAGACGCCCGCGGCCGGGCCCTCCTGATCCAGCGCCGCGACAACGGCAAGTGGGAACCGCCGGGCGGTGTCCTCGAACGCGAGGAGACCATCCCCGAGGCCCTGCAACGCGAAGTCCTCGAAGAGACCGGCATCAAGATCGCCCTTCCGGCGACCCTGACCGGCGTCTACAAGAACATGACGGGCCTGATCGTCTCCCTGGTCTTCCGCTGCCAGGCCGCCGACGGCACGCCCACGACCGGCGACGAGACCCGCGCCCTGCGCTGGGCCACCCGCGAAGAAGTCTCCGAGCTTGCCGACGAGGCCTACGCCATCCGCGTCCTGGACGCGATGGACGCGGTGTCTCCACCGGCGATCCGCGCCCACGACGGCGTGAAACTCGTCTAGCCCGAACCCGCTGCACATGGCGGCCTACCAGCACGAAGGAACTTGTATACACGAGTATACGAG
>NZ_JBEYFC010000327.1:0-10291 GCF_040634175.1 Streptomyces sp. NPDC007162 | reverse complement strand
GCTGGACCAGCGGAACTCGTTCCGCCGCCCGCCGGACCGCGGGGAGGCTGAGGGTCTGGTGGCAGGGGCTGATCAGCAGGCCGTCGACCTGCCGCTCGGTGAGCATGTCCAGACGCTGTGCCTCGATGTCGGGGTCGTCGTTGGACGTGCAGAGCAGCAGTGCGTAACCCTGCTTGCGCAGGCTCTCCTCGGTGTGTTGTACGACACCTGGGAAGAACGGGTTGTCGACCCGGGGCACGATCATGCCGATGGCCTGGGTCGACTGCTTGCGCAGGGCGCGTCCGAGTTGGTTTGGCCGGTAGCCGAGTTCTTCCACGGCTGCTGACACGGCCGCGGCCGACTCGGGACGGACGGCGCGGGCGCCGCTCAGCACCCGGGAGACGGTAGACGGGGACACTCCGGCGGCTTTGGCGACATCGTAGATGCTGGCTTGCACGGCGATCCGGGCGTCCTCCTCCTCGGGGGCCGTCGCGGCTGACGGCGCTCGTTGTCGGGAGTATGCCACGAAGGCCGGACGGGCGACCGGGGCAGCGTTGTCCAAACGAGAGCGCCTGCACGACCCTGGCTCGTCGTCCGAGTAGCTCTCGGTAACGGCCGCGTTACGTCGGAATTGCCGGAAATTCACCCCTTGACATGCGGCGACGACCCCCTAATGATTCTCGGCAATCGATTGCCAGCGCCGTTCCGGTCAATCCCAAGGAGCCCCATGGACATCCGGAGAGACAATCCCAGCAGAGCCGGCACTGCACACCGAGCCGCACGGGGGACAGCCTGGCGTGTGCTCCCGGTCGCTGCCGCCTGTGCCCTGGTGGCCACCGGATGCGGGAGCAGCCAACAGGCTTCTTCAGGCGGCTCGGCTGCGGCCGGGGGTCTGACGACAGTGAGGATGGTGCAGGAGTGGCCGGTGGCCGATGGGTTCTGGATTCCGTGGGTCGTCGCCCAGAAGCAGGGATTCTATCGCAAAGCGGGCATTAACCTGCAAATAATCCCCCCGCCGAACACATCGGCGACTGCGCAGTACATCGGCACCGGGCGGGCTGACCTCGCGTTCGACACCTCGATGGATGTCGTCTTCGCACGGGCCCAGGGTGCACCGATGGTGAGCGTCGCGCGGTACGGCACGGGCAACAACTGGGGGCTGATGAGCTCTCCCAAGAAGCCCCTGGACTTCGCGTCGGTCAAGGGCAAGACGATCGGCACCTACAACGACTCATGGTCCAAGGCGCAGTTGCAGATCATGCTGGACAGCCAGGGACTGAAGCTGTCGGACGTCCATCTGGTCACCGCGTCGAGCGATACGGTGCCGCTCCTTCTGCAGAAGAAGGTGGATGCGATCACCGGAGTCACCAACGCCGAGGGGAGCGAACTGGCGTCGCAGGGCGTCAAGGACTACTCGATGGTGTCGGCGAAGGACCACGGCGTTCCGAACAGCCCGGTCTGGGTGCTGGCGGCCAACAGCGACTGGCTCAAGAGCCACAAGGACACCGCCCAGAAGTTCATGGACGCCACGGTCAAGGGACTGCAGTACGCCATCGCGCATCCCAAGGAGGCTGTCGATGCGTTCATGACCACCTACCCGAAGGCTCAGACCCGCGAGTTCACCACGCTGCAATGGCAGGCGACCAGTGCTCTGTTCGGCAAGAACGTCACCGCGAGCAGTCTCGCGCAGAGCAGCGCCAACTGGTCGGCGCTGCTGAAGGCCGCAGATGACTACAAGCTCGTGAAGAAGACCGACGCGCCGAGCGCGTACTTCACCAATGAACTCCTGGAGAACAAGTGAGCCGGATCCTGCTTGCCGGGGAGTCGTGGACGACGACCTCGACCCACACCAAGGGGTTCGACTCGTTCGTGACCTCGACCTACGCCGAAGGAGCCGGGCCGTTCCTGAAGGCCCTGCGCTCGGTCGGCCACGAAGTGACCTACTTGCCCAACCACCTCGCCGCGGAGGACTTTCCCCGCACCGAGGATGAACTGAACGCCTTCGACCTGGTGGTACTCAGTGACATCGGCGCGAACACCCTGCTGCTGCCGGCGACGACTTTCCTCAACGGCAGTCGCAGCCCCAACCGGCTCGATGCCCTCGCCTCGTGGGTCCGAGCCGGTGGCGCCCTGCTGATGGTGGGCGGATATCTCAGCTTCCAGGGCATCGAGGCGAAAGCAAACTACGTCAACACCGCGATCTCTGACGTCCTCCCCGTCGACATGGAGACCGGAGACGACCGTGAGGAGACGCCCCACGGGGTCACCCCTGTCGTCAGGGATCCCGGACATCCCGTCACCCAGGGGCTGCCGGCCGAGTGGCCGGCCATCCTCGGCTACCAGAGGGTGCGGGTGCGAGCGGGGGCAGAGGTGCTGGTCGAGGTCGACGGCCGTCCTCTTGCGGTGAGCGGGCGGGCGGGCGCGGGACGGGTGATGGCCTTCACCTCGGACATGGGACCGCACTGGCTGCCCGACGACTTCATGGCCTGGAGCGGCTACGACACGTTCTGGCAGCAGTCCGTCCAGTGGCTTTGCGCGACCGCCGGCAGTACGGCGGCCGACAAGCTGGAGGAGGTGTCCGCGCCATGACCACGCCTCCCGAAGGGCTGACCGAAGTCCCGCCGTCCGGACTGGTGGCGGCCCAGCGTCTGGCGGTCGCGGTCGCCGAGGAAGTCGCCGCGCAGGTCCAGGCAGGACAGACCGAGATCGCGGTGCGCGACTGGACCGAGGAACTGCTCGACGCACGCGGCAGCAAGGGCGTGTGGACCCCGACCAATGTCGGCTTCGGTGCTGGAACACTGAGCTGCTTTCCCACCGACAAGCCCAGTGACCGCGTCCTGTGGAACATTGACCTCGGTTTCGTCGATGTGCACCCCGTAACCGAGGACGGTTGGTGGGGTGACTGCACCCGCAGCTTCATGCGGGGCGAAAACCCCGGTTACCGCGAGGCGTTGGAGACCATGCGGCACGTCCATGAGACGACGCTGGCCGCGGCCCGTCCGGGGATGCGGGCCTGCGACCTGTTCTTCGCGTTCCAGGACGCGCTGGAGCCGACCGGCCTGCTGCTCCTGGACCGGCTCAACAACATAGGCCACTCGCTTGACCGGAACACCTCCTACGACCTCGGCTACCTCGACCCCTGGAACGAGACCCGCCTCTGGGGCGCCTGGGCCGTCGAGCCGTTCATGGGCAACCATCTGTGGGGCGTGAAGCAGGAGGACGTCCTCTGGTTCGGCCGGCACAACTGCGTGGTGATCCGATGAGCGCCATGAGTACGGCGGCGAAACTGGAGATCCGTGACGTCGTCCAGCGCTTCGGCTCCACGGTCGCACTCTCCAACACGTCCCTGGACGTCCGCGAGGGCGAGTTCATTTCCATAGTGGGCCCGTCGGGATGCGGCAAAAGCACTCTGTTCAACATCGTTTCCGGCATCCAGCGACCCACCGAAGGGCAGGTTCTGCTCGATGGTTCGGATGTGACCGGGCACTCCGGGCACGTGGGATACATGCTGCAGAAGGATCTGCTGCTGCCCTGGCGGTCCACTCTCGACAACATCCTCCTGGGTGCCTCCCTGACCCGGCGGGTCACCCGCGCCGACCGCGCCCACGCGGCCGGCCTTGCCACCCGGTACGGGCTGGGCGACTTCCTCGACCACTACCCGCACGCGATGAGCGGCGGCATGCGCCAGCGCGTCGCCCTCATGCGGACGCTCGCCTTCGCCCGCGACGTCATGCTTCTGGACGAACCCTTCGGAGCGCTGGACTCGCAGACCCGGATGGAGATGCAGCAGTGGCTGCTCAGCGTGTGGGCGGAGCAGCGCAGCACGATCCTCTTCGTCACCCACGACGTCGACGAGGCCATCTTCCTGGCCGACCGGGTCGTCGTCATGTCACCCCGCCCGGGCCGTATCCGCCAGGTCTTCGACGTGGGTCTTTCCCGCCCGCGTGGTCTCACGACGCTGACGACTCCCGAGTTCACCTCGCTCAAGCGCGACATCCTGGGGCTGATCTACGAGGGCTCCGACACCCCGTCGTCATACGAACCGTCCCACGAGCCCTCCGGGAGGACGACATGAACCGCAGAGGTCACCAGGACAAGTTGTGGACACGGCTGGCCGTGCCGGTACTGTCCGTGCTCGCAGTCCTGGCGGTCTGGCTGCTGCTGGTGCACGGCGTGGGCATCGCCCCTTACGTACTGCCGTCGCCGAGCGCCACGGTCCACGCCATCGCGGACGACTGGGCCGTCCTGTCCCAGGGCATCCTGATCACAGGGCAGGAGTTCGTCCTGGGCTTCCTCCTGGGTACCGTGACCGGGTTTGTCCTGGCGGTGTTCATGGCACAGTCCCGGTGGGTGCTGCGGGCCCTGTACCCGATCCTGATCGCCAGCCAGGCCGTGCCCATCATCGCCATCGGCGCGGCCCTGGTGATCTGGCTCGGCTTCGGCCTGACTCCCAAGGTCGTCATCGTCGGCCTCATCGTGTTCTTCCCTGTGGTGGTCAATGTGCTCGACGGGCTCGCGTCGGTCGACGAGGACTCCATCAGCCTGGCCCGTTCCATGGGCGGTGGCCCATGGCGTACGTTCCGCACGGTGCGGCTGCCGGCCACGTATACGCCACTGTTCTCGGCACTGAAGATGTCGGCGACGTTCAGCGTCACCGGCGCCGTCATCGGTGAGCAGACGGCGTCCAGCACCGGAGGGCTCGGGGTCTACCTGACCCAGCAGCAGTCGCGGCTGAACACCTCCGGTGTCTTCGGGGACATCGTGCTGCTCGCTGCCATGGGCATCATCGCCTTCGCGCTGATCGCCGCCCTGGAGACGGTTGCCACGCCGTGGCGCAGACACAGCAGCGCCCCACGCCGATGGCGCGCGTCCGCGGTGCCGGTGCTTCCGGCGCCGGCCCCCGTCCAGACCGCTCCGACCTCGGAGGGAGCACGATGACCGGCCCGGTCACTGTCGCCGCCGTCCAGACGCTGCCCGTCATCGGCGACGTGGACGCGAATCTCGCCGCGATCGCCGACGCCGTCACTCAGGCCGCCGAGCGGGGAGCCACGCTGATCGTCCTGCCCGAACTGTGCACGACCGGTTATGTGTTCGCCTCGCGAGAGGAAGCCGCCGCTCTGGCCGAGGAGGTTCCGGACGGACCGAGCACGCGTTTCCTGACCAGCCTGTGCGCTCGGCTCGGCGTCCATCTGGCCGCGGGCATCGCCGAAAGAGAAGGAGACCGCCTCTACAACAGCGCGATCCTCCTGAGCCCTGACGGCCATCTGGGCACCTACCGCAAGGTCCACCTCTGGGACAACGAAAACACCATCTTCGAACCGGGCGATCTCGGCCTGCCCGTCTTCGACACCGCCTTGGGCCGGCTCGGCATGCTGGTCTGTTACGACGCATGGTTCCCGGAAGCCTTCCGAGCGCTGGCGCTGCAGGGCGTCGACGCCGTCTGCCTGCCGACCAACTGGGTCCCCATCCCGGGGCAGCAGCCCGGCAAGCCCGCCATGGCGCTGTCCCTGTGCCAGGCAGCAGCCCACGTCAACAGCATCCACGTCATAGCTGCCGACCGGGTGGGAACCGAGCGCGGCCAGCCCTTCATCGGCCAGAGCGTCATCGTCGGTCCCACCGGCTGGCCGCTGACCGAACCGGCAGGCAGCCAGGACCCGGAAATCGTACTGGCCACGGCTGATCTGACCGCCGGCCCCCGTGTGCGCCGGTGGAATACGCACAACGACCCGCTCGCCAACCGGCGCCCCGAGGTCTACGCGCCG
This sequence comes from Streptomyces sp. NPDC007162, assembly GCF_040634175.1. NCBI lineage: Bacteria > Bacillati > Actinomycetota > Actinomycetes > Kitasatosporales > Streptomycetaceae > Streptomyces > Streptomyces sp. NPDC007162. Next base: position 4,550 of record NZ_JBEYFC010000327.1, on the reverse strand, counting down.
TACGGAGACCGGGCCTGATGACGAAGGTCTACGACGTCGTGGTGGTCGGCTCGGCCAATGCCGACCTGGTCGTCGGTGTCGAACGCCGCCCCGCCGCCGGGGAGACGGTCCTCGGCTCGAATCTCGCCACCCACGCCGGCGGCAAGGGCGCCAACCAGGCGATCGCCGCCGCGCGGCTGGGAGCCGGAGTCGCCTTGGTGAGTCGGGTCGGCGACGACAGCCACGGCCGTTTCCTGCTCGACACGCAGAAGGCAGCCGGGGTCGACACCGACGCCGTGCGGGTCGGCGGAGCACCGACCGGCGTCGCGCTCATCATGGTCGGGCCGCAGGGTGACAACAGCATCGTGGTCTCACCCGGCGCCAACGCCCTGCTGTCCCCGGCGGACGTACGCGCGTCACAAGACCTGCTGTACACCGCCCGGGTGGTGTCACTGCAACTGGAGATTCCCCTGGACACCGTCGCCGAAGCGGTCGCTGCCGTCGGTCCGCGGACCCGGGTCGTGCTCAACCCCTCGCCGCCGGCGGCCCTGCCTGCCCAGATACTGGCAGCCTGCGACCCGCTGGTCCTCAACGAACACGAGGCCACAGCGATGCTTGGCGAGTCGGCGAAGGGCAGTACCGCGGAGGACTGGTGCACCGCTCTGCTTCGGCTCGGGCCGCAGTCGGTGGTGGTGACCCTCGGCGCGGACGGGGCGGTGGCCGCGGACGCCTCGGGTCCCGTCCGGGTTCCCGGCATGCCCGTCGCCGCGGTGGACACCACCGGTGCGGGCGACGCCTTCACCGGAGCCCTGGCCTGGCGGCTCGCCAAGGGCGACACCCTGACCCAAGCACTGGAATTCGCTGTCCGAGTCGGAGCGGCAGCGGTGACCCGGGCCGGAGCACAGGACTCCTTCCCGACCCTGGAACAGCTGACAAGCGCCGTGGCACCGACCGGCAGGGAGCACTGACACATGACGGAAGTCGTCGATCTCACCCGTCGGCTCATCGCCCTCGACACGGTGGACGGCCACGAAAGCAGCGCCCACACGATCGTGGGACCACTGCTCGAAGCAGCCGGCTTCACCGTCCGCGTTCACGAGCACGCACCTGGGCGCGGCACCCTCGTCGCCGAATGGGCGACCGGACTGGACACCCCGCCCCTGTGCCTGTCCGGTCACCTGGACACCGTTCCGCTCGGCTCCCAGGACTGGCACCATGACCCGCACACAGGCGACATCGACGGCGACCACCTCTACGGCCGGGGAGCCAGCGACATGAAAGGCGGCATAGCCGTCATCGTCCTGGCCGCCGCCCGGATGGCCGCGAACAGCCGCCCCCGCCGCGCAGGTCTGAGGATAATCCTCTCCGCCGCCGAGGAAACCGGTGCCCTCGGTGTCCGTCACCTGCAGACGACCCTCCGTAACTGCCGCAGCGGCCCCCTCCTCATCGCGGAGCCGACCGCGAACGCCCTCGTGCACGGGCACAAGGGCGCCCTCTGGCTCGAAGCCCGCGCCAGCGGCATCACCGCCCACAGCTCCACCCCGCACCTCGGCGACAATGCCCTCTACAAACTCGCCCGCGCCGTCACCCGCCTGGAGACCTTCACCTTCCGCGAGGCCGACACCCCGCACTCGATCATGGGCACGCCCACACTCAATGTCGGCACCTTCCACGCGGGCCTCAATCCCAACTCCGTCCCCGACCAGGCCCGAGCGACCATCGACGTACGCACCGTGCCCGGTCAAAGTCACTCAGACGTCGTCGCCCGACTGGCACAACACGCTGGCCCCGACATCACCCTCACCCCCTTCCTCGACCTGCCCCCGGTATGGACCGAGCCAGACGACGAATGGGCCCGCCAGGCAAACCACATCGTCTCCGACATAATCGGCAGCACCACCAGCCAAGCCCGCGCCGCGACCTACTTCACCGACGCGGCAATCCTCACCCCCCTCCTTGGCTCCGTCCCCACCCTGATCTGCGGTCCCGGCCAGCCAGAACTCGCCCACGCCACCGACGAATGGTGCTCCGTAACCAGACTCCAGGAGTCGTCGATGATCCACGAGAGGATCATCCAGCACTGGTGCGGCTTGTAATGTCAACCGCCGGCGCCCGTGCAGCCGAGCAGGCCGCCAGCTGCCGACCGGACGCCCTGCGAAGCTGAACGCGACCACCCTGGCCGGGTGGCGCGATCCCCGCAGGCCGGCGCTGAGCTCGGCCTGAGGAGTTCCCGGTCAGAATCAGTTAGCTCGGGGGGACTGTTCCCGATCGTTCACCTCTCTCAGCGCCGCGGCGACTCGATCGGTGAAATGCGGCGCGTCCAGATCGATCCGGCGCAGGGCATGGTGCCGCATGAGCACGTCTGAGGAAGACCGTCTATGAACGCCACCGGCTGTGGTCCGCGGACGGACGTGGGAGCTCCTGCTCCAGCTGGCCCAGGCCGCTGCCGACGCGGCAGATGAGATCGACTGGGACATTTCGGTCGACTCCACCATCGTCCGCGCTCACCAACATGCGGTTGGCGCCCGCACGCAGACACCTCTGGGCCCATGCGCCGAGGAAAATGACACGCACCATGGGAATCCGGCACTGACACGATGCTGGAACGGTGCGCAAAACCGCAGGTCACAAGAGCTGACGGTGAATCAGGTAATGGGAACCTACAGCCTGGTTTTCTGGTTCCGCGTCCCTTACGACCATGGTGGGCAGATGGCATCGGTCAAGCAGTTCCAAGTCACCTTCGACTGTGCAGAACCCGAGCGTGTGGCGCGCTTCTGGTGCGAGGTGCTGGGGTACGTCGTACCGCCTCCGCCGCAGGGGTTCGCCACGTGGGAGGACTTCGACCGCTCGCTGCCGCCGGAGCGCCAGGGCGCGGCCTTCGCCTGCGTCGATCCCTCGGGCGTCGGCCCGCGACTGTTCTTCCAGCGTGTTCCCGAGGGCAAGGTCGTCAAGAACCGGGTTCATCTGGATGTTCGGGTCGGTACCGGGCTCGTGGGTGAGGAGCGCCTCGCCGTACTCGAGGCCGAATGCGCGCGACTGGTCGCCCTCGGCGCGGTACGCGAACGACTGCTCGTGGCCGACGGCTACAACGAGTCGTGCATAGGGATGCGTGACATCGAGGGCAACGAGTTCTGTCTCGACTGAGGGTGGGCGCGTGACGACATTTCAGGATGAGCTGCTGCCCGCCACTCGGCGGGCGCTGCTGCACAGGATCGCCGTGGCCCAGGCCGAAGGCAGGGCGCCGTCGCTGGTGGCCGCGGTCGTGCGGGGTGGCCGGACCGTCTGGCACGGGGCGCGTACCTCCGTGGACGGGCACGGGCCGGACGAGAACGTGCAGTACCGGATCGGCTCCATCACCAAGACGTTCACGGCCGTCCTGGTGCTCCGGCTGCGCGACGAAGGGCTGCTCGACCTCGGCGACCCACTGGAGAAACACCTGCCGGGCACCGGCGCGGGGGAGGCGACGATCGCCGAACTCCTCGCGCACACCGCCGGGTTGGCAGCCGAATCACCGGCACCCTGGTGGGAGCGCACCCCGGGTTCGTTGCGGCCGGAGTTGAGCGACGTCCTCGGCGAGCAGCCCTTTCTGCACCCCGTCGGGCGCCGGCACCACTACTCCAACCCCGGCTACACCCTGCTCGGGGCGCTGGTCGAGGAACTCCGCGGCGCCCCTTGGGAGCAGGTGCTCCGGCAAGAAGTGCTCGAACCCCTGGGTCTCGGCCGTACGAGCGCCCAGCCGCAGGCACCGCACGCGGGTGGATGGGCGGTGCACCCCTGGGCCGATGCCATGCTCCCGGAGCCGCTGGAGGACCTCGGCCGGATGGCTCCCGCGGGACAACTCTGGTCGACCACCGGTGATCTGGCGCGCTTCGCCGTCTTCCTGACGGTCGGCGACGACCGGGTACTGAGCGCCGAGTCGGTACGCGAGATGCGCGTCCCGGCGGCTCCGGCCGAGCCTGCCGACGTGCTGGACGGTGCCACTTATGGTCTCGGTCTGCAGATCCAGCGCCGTGACGGCAGGCTCCTCGTCGGGCACTCCGGTTCGTTGCCCGGGTTCCTTGCCGGCCTCTTCATCAGCGTGGACGAGGACGTGGCGGCCGTGGTGCTGGCGAACTGCACCTCCGGCCCGCTGACGTCCACCGTCGGTGCCGACCTCATTCGTATCGTCGCGGAGGCCGAACCGCGTATCCCGGAGCCGTGGCGGCCACTGACCCAGGTCGATCCGGCCGTACTCGAGTTGGCGGGGCAGTGGTACTGGGGCACGCACCCCTTCGTGCTCCGGGTGACGGCCGACGGGCTGATCTCGCTGGGCCCGTTGTCGGGCGCCGGCCGCCGGGCCCGTTTCCGTCCCGACGGCGACGGTACGTGGACCGGCCTGGAGGGCTACTACGCGGGAGAGCTTCTACGGCCCGTACGGCGCCCCGACGGAGCGGTGAGCCACCTGGACCTCGGATCGTTCGTGTTCACGCGTCAGCCGTACGACGAGACATCTCCTGTGCCTGGTGGAGTGGCCTCTGAGGGATGGCGGGGGATCGGCTAGCCGCAGCCGGGCGGTGTTTCACGTGAAACAC
>NZ_JBEYFC010000326.1:0-10313 GCF_040634175.1 Streptomyces sp. NPDC007162 | reverse complement strand
TGGTACGAGTTCTACCGCAAGGGCACCCACTCGGTCCCGAACGGCACCGGCAGGCTGGACGTCTACACGGCCGGCCGGACGTTCGTCCACGTCGACGTCGAGCCGACCCAGATCGGCCGGATCTTCGCCCCGGACTTCGGCATCGCCTCCGACGCGAAGGCGGCGCTGGAGCTGTTCGTCGCGGTGGCAGAGGAGTTGAAGGCGGCGGGCGGGCTGCCCGACCGCACCGACTGGGCCGCCCGCGCACAGCGGAAGAAGGCCACACTCCAGCGCCGTACGCACTTCGACGACATCCCGATCAAGCCGCAGCGGGTCTACGAGGAGATGAACAGGGCCTTCGGCCCGGAGACCCGGTACGTCTCCACGATCGGTCTCTCGCAGATCGCCGGCGCCCAGATGCTGCACGTCTTCCGGCCCCGGCACTGGATCAACTGCGGTCAGGCGGGGCCGCTCGGCTGGACGATCCCGGCCGCGCTCGGTGTGGCGAAGGCCGACCCGGAGGCGTCCGTGGTGGCCCTCTCCGGGGACTACGACTTCCAGTTCATGCTGGAGGAGCTCGCGGTCGGCGCGCAGCACAAGATCCCGTACATCCATGTGCTGGTCAACAACTCCTACCTGGGCCTGATCCGGCAGGCGCAGCGGGCGTTCGACATCGACTTCCAGGTCAAGCTGGAGTTCGAGAACATCAACTCGCCCGAGCTGGGCGCCTACGGCGTCGACCACGTCAAGGTCGCCGAGGGCCTGGGCTGCAAGGCGATCCGGGTCCTCGACCCGGCGGACCTGGGCAGGGCCTTCGAGCAGGCCAAGAAGCTGGCCGCGGAGCACCGGGTGCCGGTCGTGGTGGAGGCGATCCTGGAGCGGGTCACCGACATCTCGATGTCGACCACCAACGACATCTCGAACGTGACCGAGTTCGAGGAGCTCGCGACCGAGCCGGGACATGCCCCGACGTCGATCAGGACGCTGCGGGTCTGACCCGCTCGCGTCGCCCGTTCAGAGGAGCCCGCCGCCCCCGTGTCGGCGGGCTCCTTGTGCGCTGAATATGCCCGACGGCAGGGGCGGTTGAAGCATGCTGAACGACGTTCAGAGGATAATTTGAGAATCAGCCGGTGTGTTCGTGCCGCTACGTCAGCTTTCGGGGTGTTCCGACAGTCCCGGCCAGTCGTCGGGGCCGCCGCCCTGCCACTCGATGAGGTCGCTCTCCTCGACCTCGATGCGGTCAAGGTCGGCCATCCGCAGGATCTCGATGACGTCGTCCAGATGCGAGGCGATGCCCAGGGTCACCTCCCCCTCGGTGACCCGCCGGGAACCGTCCAGGGCGGGTGCGTGCACGACGATGTGGGGGAACTCCGTCGGTGGGTGTGCTGTCATGCCTCAAGGCTCCTGCGGCGGGGGCGTGAACGCACGCCGAAGCGCCGGATGCGGGTGGTGTCCGCCTCCGGCGCGTCTCGTACGACCTCGGTGGATGGCTGGGACCGCGGCGGGTGCGACGGAGCCGGAGCGGCCTTCCCTCTGGTCGGGAAGGGCTCCGGTTCCTTCACCACCGCACTGGCTCGCACGCCGCCGCGGTCCTCGCCCCGCCCGCGCACCGGTCCGGACGGCCATCCCTCATCCGGGCCGTCCGCCGGTCGCGGGCCGTTCGCGGGCTCACCCCGGCCGCTGCCGGGGCAGAGCGACAACGCTTCGTCGAAGGGGTTTCCGGGCGGCGCCGACGCCTGGGCGCGACAGGACAGATGTCAGCGGCGACGCCGCCCGGAAGTCTCGGGGTACGGCTCAGACCCGCGCGCCGGACAGGCGCTCGACCGCGCGCAGCAGCGCGGAGTGGTCCAGGCCGCCGTCGCCCTGTGCGCGCAGGGAGGCGACCAGCTGGGCCACCACGGCGCCGACCGGGAGCGCCGCGCCGACGCGGCGGGCCGCGTCGGTCACGATGCCCATGTCCTTGTGGTGCAGGTCGATGCGGAAGCCGGGCGCGAAGTCGCGGTTCAGGAAGTTGTCCCGCTTGCGCGCCAGCACGGTCGAGCCGGCCAGGCCACCGCCCAGGACGTCGAGCGCGGCCGTCAGGTCCACGCCGGACTTCTCCAGGAAGACCACGGCCTCGGCGCACGCCTGGATGTTGACGGCGACGATCAGTTGGTTGGCCGCCTTCACGGTCTGGCCCGAGCCGTGCGGACCGCACAGCACGATGGTCCTGCCGAGTGCCTCGAAGACGGGCTTGGCGCGGTCGAAGTCGGCCTGCTCGCCGCCGACCATGATGGACAGCACGGCCTCCACCGCGCCCGCCTCGCCGCCCGACACGGGCGCGTCCAGGACGCGCAGGCCCCGGTCCGCGGCTGCCTTCGCCAGGTCGACGGAGGTCCCGGGGGTGATGGACGACATGTCGATGAGCAGGGTGCCGGGGCGGGCGTTCGCCAGGATGCCGTCCGGGCCGTAGGCGATGGCCTCGACCTGCGGTGACGCGGGCACCATCGTGATGACCACGTCGGCGTCGCGCACCGCGTCGGCGATCGAGGCCGCCGCGGTGCCGCCCGCGGCGGCCAGCCGGTCCAGCTTGTCCTGCTCCAGGGTGAACCCGGTGACGTCGTAACCCGCCTTGAGGAGGTTCTCGGACATGGGTGAGCCCATGATGCCGAGGCCTATCCAGGCGATCTTGGGCAGGGTGTCGGTCATATCGGGGTGCCTCTCTGACTGCTCTGCCAACAGGGGAGTTCAGCGCGCTTCGCGGGGAAGCCAGTCGAAGGCCTCGGAGCTCGGGCGGTCGCCCGCCTTGTACTCCAGGCCGACCCAGCCGTCGTAACCGGTCTTCCGCAGCCGGCCGAGGAGTTCCTCCAACGGGAGGGAGCCGGTGCCGGGGGCGCCGCGGCCCGGGTTGTCGGCGATCTGCACGTGGCCGGTTCTCGAGGCGTACCGCTCGATCACCGACGGCAGGTCCTCGCCGTTCACGGACAGGTGGTAGAGATCCATCAGGAAGCGCGCGTTGCCGAGTCCCGACGCCTCGTTCACCCGGTCGACGACCGCGACCGCGGCCGGCGCGGACACCAGCGGGTACCGCGGCGACTCCGGTGCGTTGAGCGCCTCGATCAGCAGCACCGCGCCGATGCGGTCGGCCGCCGCTGCCGCGCGGACCAGGTTCTCCAGCGCCAGCGCGTCCTGCTCGGCCGGGTCCGTGCCGGCCACGCGGTTGCCGTACAGGGCGTTGAGCGACCGGCAGCCCAGGGAGTGCGCGAAACCGGCCGCCACGTCGATGTTGGCGCGGAACCGCTCCGACTCCTCGCCCGGGACCGACAGGGCGCCGCGGTCGGGTCCCGGCAGCTGTCCGGCGTAGAAGTTCAGGCCGGTGAGCCGGACGCCCGCGCCGGTGATCGCCCGGCGCAGCGCGTCGAGTTCGGAGCGTGCGGGCGTGGCGGAGTCGACCCAGGGCCACCACAGCTCGACCGCGGTGAAGCCGGCCGCGGCAGCGGCCGCGGGGCGTTCGAGCAGTGGGAGCTCCGTGAAGAGGATCGACAGGTTGACGGTGAAGCGCTGCTCTGCGGCTGTGCTCCGTGCGAAACCCGGCATGGGGGCCGACGCTCCCTTCCGTTGTTCGAGTTTCCGTATTGTGGAAATTTGTTTCTGCTTAACGGAAGACTGCCTGGGGTCGGGGAAGGATGTCAAGAGCGTCCGCGTGCGACCGCGCCCTACCCTGAAGACATGGCCCGGTCCAACGGCGAGGTCGCCGCGCTGTTCCAGGAGTACGCGGACCTGATCTCGATCACCGGCGGAGACGCGTTCAAGGCACGTGTCTACGAGAAGGCCGCCCGGTCGGTCGGCGGCCACCACGCCGACGTCTCCACGCTCGACCTCAAAGGGCTCCAGGAGATCCCGAACGTCGGGAAGTCCATCGCCCACAAGGTCCTGGAGTTCCTCGCCGACGGCAGGGTGACGGCCGTCGAGGAACTGCGAGCGAAGATCCCGGCGGGCGTCCGGCGGCTGACCGCCATACCCACCCTCGGGCCCCGCAAGGCACTGGCGCTCTACGAGAAGCTGGGTGTCCGCTCGGTCGACGAACTGGCCGACGCCATCCACCAGGAGCGGCTGCGCGACCTCAAGGGTTTCGGGCCGAAGACCGAGCAGAACATCCTGCACGGCATCGAGCTGCTCAGGTCGGCCGGCGGCCGGGTGCGGCTCGACGTGGCCATGGACCTGGCCGAGGACGTCGTCGCCGCGCTGTCCGCGGTGCCCGGTTGCGAGCGCTGCGCCTACGCCGGATCGCTGCGCCGGATGCGCGAGACGATCGGCGACATCGACATCCTCGTGGCGGCGCGGCGGTCGGCCCCCGTCATGCGGGCCTTCACCGCTCTGCCGTACGTCACGGAGGTCATCGGACAGGGCGAGAAGAAGACGTCCGTGCGCACCGGCCGGGGACTCGCCGTCGACCTGCGGGTCGTACCGCCGGACTCCTGGGGTGCCGCGCTCCAGTACTTCACCGGCTCGAAGGCCCACAACATCCGTACCCGGGAACGGGCCGTGCACCACCGGCTCAAGCTCTCCGAGTACGGCCTGTTCGACGTCGAGAGCGGCGCGAGGATCGTCTCCCGGACCGAGGAGGAGGTGTACGACCGCCTCGGCCTGCCCTGGATCCCGCCCACCCTGCGCGAGGACCGCGGGGAGATTGAGGCCGGGCTGCGCGGCGAACTGCCCGCCCTGGTGACCGAGGCGGACCTGCGGGGCGACCTGCACACCCACACGGACCTCACCGACGGCCTCGCCCCGCTCACGGAGATGGCCGAGGCGGCCGCCCGGCGCGGCTACGCCTACTACGCGATCACCGACCACGCACCCGACATGGCCATGCAGCGCATGACCGACGAGCGGATGCTGGCCCAGCGGGCGCAGGTCCGCGCGCTCGACGGCGCCTGTCCCACCCGGGGCCGGCGCGGCGGGCTGCGGCTGCTGCACGGCACCGAGCTGAACATCGGCCCCGAGGGCGAGGTGGACTGGCCCGACGACTTCCTCGCCGGGTTCGACCTGTGCGTGGCCTCGGTCCACTCCCACTTCCACCAGAACCGCGAAGCCCTGACCCGGCGGCTGGTGCGGGCCTGCGAGAACCCGTACGTGAACGTCATAGGCCACCCCACCACCCGCCTCATCGGCAAGCGGCCCCCGATCGACGCCGACCTCGACGCGGTCTTCGCCGCCTGCGCCCGCACCGGTACGGCCCTGGAGATCAACGCCCACCCGGACCGCCTCGACCTGCGCGACGAGGACATCCTGCGGGCCCGCAGGCACGGCGTGCGGTTCGCCGTGAACAGCGACGCCCACGCCGTCCCGCACCTCGACACCATGCGCTACGGCATCGGCACCGCCCAGCGCGGCTGGCTCAGCGGGGACGACGTGATCAACACCTGGCCCGAGCGGCGGCTGCGGAGCTTTCTGCGCAAGGGCCGGTGACCCGGGAAGACTGCCCGAAGAACCGTGCCGCGCGTTAGGTTGAGCCCGTGCGATTGAGAGTGGAGTTCACGACCGAGCCCTTCGACCTCGACGAGGCCCCCGCGCACGCGCTGGTCGCCCGGGAGGTCATCGAGGGCGCGCAGCTGGACGCGGTGGACGTCGGTCCGTTCGGGAACACGGCGGAGGGCGGCTCGGAGGCCGTGCTCACCGCCGTGGACGCGCTGCTGCGCAGGGCCCTCCAGGCCGGGGCAACCCGGATCTCGCTCCAGGTCAACGTGGTGGGGGAGGGCGGCCGGCAGTGACCGGAAACGGCGACGAGCCCTTCATCACGGCCGTGAAGCCGCTGGTCGACGCCATGGGCGGGGAGCTGCTGCCGCCCGACGAGGCCGGTCCCGACGACGTCGTGCTCGCCTGGGAGGGCGTCGACGCGGTCGCCGTACGGCTGCCGCAGCTCGCCGACTCCCTCGACCACATCCTGGCCGCCATGGAGCGCAAGCGGGGCAAGCCGCTCGCCGACCTGGACCGCAAGGCGAAGCAGGAGGTCGTGCGCATACTGGAGGCGCGGGGCGCCTTCTCGGTACGGCACGGCGTGGAGACCGTGGCGAGCGCGCTCGGCGTGAGCCGCTTCACCGTCTACAACTACCTGAACCGTGACAAGGAGAGCTGAGGGGCCCCGAATTTTCAACAAAGTGTTGACTCGGTGTTCCGGAGGGCGTTAGCTGACCGCAGTCCGTTCAGCACGAAAGGCCGCCCACGGCCACGGAGGCTCCCGTGACGTCGACTTCCACGCCCCCGGGTCTGGCCCGGTTCAATGCTCTGGAGGAGCTCGCGGCCGCCGCCGCCCTCCACGAGGCGTGTGCCTCCACGGCATGGGTCCGGCACCTGCTCGCCGGCCGCCCCTACGCCACCCCCGAGGCCCTGTGCGCCGCCAGTGACGCCGCCACGGCCGAGCTGACCGCGGCGGACCTGGCCGAGGCCATGGCCGGACACCCGCCCATCGGCCGCCCGCGGCCGGGCGATCCGGCCTCGGCCCGGGAGCAGTCCGGCATGGCCGGCGCCGCCGACGCACTCAGGGCGGAGATGCTCGAACTCAACCTGGCCTACCAGGAGCGGTTCGGCCATGTCTTCCTGATCTGCGCCACCGGCCGCAGCGGCGAGGAGATGCGGGACGCGGTCAGGGCGCGGATCGGCAACTCCCCCGAGCAGGAGAGGGAGATCGTCCGCACCGAGCTGGGGAAGATCAACCGTATCCGGCTGGCCCGACTCGTCGAAGAGGACGCCTGACACCATGACCACCAGCACCACCGCCTCCGTGTCCACCCACATCCTGGACACCAGCGTCGGCCGCCCCGCGGCCGAGGTCGCCGTCCGGCTCGCCGCCCGCGGCGGCCGGGACGCCGACTGGCAGGCGCTCGGCGGCTCCGCGACCGACGCGGACGGCCGGTGCAGGGACCTTCCGCAACTGCCGGAGGGGACGACACACGTACGGCTCGACTTCGCCGTCGAGCGGTATTTCGAGAAGTCCGCGAAGAAGCAAGCCGATACGCAGCAGGACGCCCCCGCGAATCGGGACGGCGGACCGGCCGTGTTCTTCCCGGAGGTGGCGATCACGTTCGCCGTCGTACCGGGCGAGCACTACCACGTACCGCTGCTGCTCAACCCGTTCGGCTACTCCGTTTACCGAGGGAGCTAGCAGACACATGCCCATCCTGGGACAGAACCAGTACGGCAAGGCCGAGAACCGGGTCGTGAAGATCACTCGGGACGGCGCCACCCACCACATCAGGGACCTGAACGTCTCCGTGTCGCTCTCCGGCGACATGGACGAGGTGCACTACTCCGGCTCCAACGCCAGCGTCCTGCCGACCGACACCACCAAGAACACGGTGTACGCGTTCGCCAAGGAGCACGGCATAGCGTCGCCCGAGCAGTTCGGCATCCACCTCGCCCGGCACTTCGTGACCTCGCAGGAGCCGATCCGCCGGGCCCGCATCCGCGTCGAGGAGTACGGCTGGGAGCGGATCGAGCACGCCGGCCGGGGCGCGCACTCCTTCGTCCGCAAGGGCCAGGAGACCCGGCTCACCCAGGTCACCTACGACGGCGGGTCGTGGGAGGTCGTCTCCGGACTCAAGGACCTCGTGGTGATGAACTCGACCGACTCGGAGTTCTGGGGCTACGTCAAGGACAAGTACACGACCCTGCCCGAGGCGTACGACCGCATCCTGGCCACCGAGGTCACCGCCCGCTGGCGGTTCCACTGGACCGACGACGAGCAGGAGGCACCCGACTGGGAGCAGTCCTACGAGGGGACCCGCGGGCACCTGCTCCGGGCCTTCGCCGAGACGTACTCCCTCTCGCTGCAGCAGACCCTCTACCAGATGGGCTCGCGCGTCATCGACAACCGGAGCGAGATCGACGAGATCCGCTTCTCGCTCCCGAACAAGCACCACTTCCTGGTGGACCTGGAGCCGTTCGGCCTCAAGAACGACAACGAGGTGTACTACGCGGCCGACCGCCCCTACGGGCTGATCGAGGCGACCGTGCTGCGTGACGGCTGCACGGCGCGGATCCCGGCGGACCTCACCAACCTCTGACCAACTGCACACATCGGCACCCGCGGCCGGCAGGGGTTTCCCGCTCCCCGGCCGCGGCACTCAAAAGTTCCGGGGTCCTGCCGTGCCCTCTCCACCAACGAACCCTCAGTGAATAGGGGACGAGTCATGGCCGCAGAAGCGCAGCGCACCGTCATCGAGCACTGCTCGATCGCGACCGTCGACGCCCACGACACCGAGTACGCCGACGGGCACGTCGTGATCGCCGGCAACCGCATCGAGTCCCTCGGCGCGGGCCCGGCCCCCGAAGGCCTGGCGAACGTCGAGCGCCGGATCGACGCCACCGGCCACCTGGTCACCCCCGGCCTGGTCAACACCCACCACCACTACTACCAGTGGATCACCCGAGGTCTGGCCACCGACCACAACCTCTTCAACTGGCTGGTCGCGCTCTACCCCACCTGGGCGCGGATCGACGAGCCGATGGTGTACGCGGCCGCGCAGGGCTCCCTCGCCATGATGGCCCGCGGCGGTGTCACCACCGCGATGGACCACCACTACGTCTACCCGAAGGACTCCGGCGACCTGACCGGGGCGATCATCCGCGCCGCCCGCGAGACGGGCGTCCGCTTCACCCTCGCCCGCGGCTCCATGGACCGCAGCGAGAAGGACGGCGGCCTGCCCCCGGACTTCGCCGTCGAGACCCTCGAAGGGGCTCTCGCGGCCACCGAGGCGACCGTCAAGGAGTACCACGACGACTCCTTCGACGCGATGACCCAGGTGGCCGTCGCGCCCTGCTCCCCGTTCTCCGTCTCCACCGAACTCCTGCGCGAGGGAGCTGAGTTGGCCCGCCGCCTCGGAGTGCGGCTGCACACCCACGGCTCGGAGACGGTCGAGGAGGAGAAGTTCTGCCACGAGCTGTTCGGCATGGGACCCACCGACTACTTCGAGTCCACCGGCTGGCTCGGCGAGGACGTGTGGATGGCGCACTGCGTCCACATGAACGACTCCGACATTGCCGCCTTCGCCCGCACGAAGACCGGCGTCGCGCACTGCCCCTCCTCCAACGCCCGGCTCGCCGCCGGCATCGCCCGGGTCCCGGACATGCTCGCGGCCGGAGTCCCGGTCGGGCTCGGGGTCGACGGCACCGCGTCCAACGAGTCGGGCGAACTGCACACCGAACTGCGCAACGCCCTGCTCATCAACCGGCTGGGTGCCCACCGCGAGGCGGCGCTGAACGCCCGTCAGGCGCTGCGGCTCGGCACCCACGGCGGTGCCCGGGTCCTGGGCCGCGGGGACCAGACCGGTTCCCTCGAACCCGGCAAGCTCGCCGACCTGGTCCTCTGGAAGCTGGACACCCTCGCCCACGCCTCCATCGCCGACCCGGTGACCGCCCTGGTGTTCGGCGCGGCGGCCCCGGTCACCGCCTCCTTCGTGAACGGCCGTCAGATCGTCGCGGACAACCGCCTGCTGCACGTGGACGAGGACGCGATCGCCCGCTCCACCCGGGCCGAGGCCCAGCGCCTCGCACAGCTCGCCGCACGGTAACCCCGCCACGCCGTACGGCACGTGAGCACCGGTCGGGAGGGACGGCTCCCGGCCGGCAGCCATGGACCCCTACGGGTCCGGTGGCGGCCGCCACCCGGGCGCGTGCTTCCTCGCACGCGCCCGGGAACGGTCACCGTCCTCCCCTCGGGTCCCGCACGACCTGGATCACGCACCACCTCCCTGAAACCCGCGCCAGAGCCGCCGCGCAACCGACCGGAGGAGAGCCGCTGTGCAAGAAGTGCATCCCGTCGACGAGAAACTTCCGCCGCTGAAAATGGCGACCACCGGTCTGCAGCACGTCGCCGCCATGTACGCCGGAGTCGTCGCCCCGCCCCTGATCGTCGGCGCCGCCGTCGGACTCACCGGCACCGAACTGACCTTCCTCACCGGGGCCTGCCTCTTCACCGCGGGCCTCGCCACCTTCCTGCAGACCCTCGGCGTCTGGAAGATCGGGGCCCGGCTGCCCTTCGTCAACGGCGTCACCTTCGCCGGGGTCGCCCCCATGACCGCGACAGCCGCCGCCACCCACGACAAGTCCGACGCCCTGCCGGTCATCTTCGGCGCGGTGATCGTCGCCGGCCTCCTCGGCTTCCTCGCCGCGCCCTTCTTCAGCAGGGCGGTCCGCTTCTTCCCGCCGGTCGTCACCGGCTCGGTCATCACCCTCATCGGTGTCTCACTGCTGCCGGTCGCCTTCGGCTGGGCCCAGGGACCCGACCCCGCGGCGGCTGCGATCGGTGCGGGTCTGGAAGTGGCGGTCGAGCAGTCCGTGGGCAAGGCGCATCTCTC
>NZ_JBEYFC010000325.1:0-10360 GCF_040634175.1 Streptomyces sp. NPDC007162 | reverse complement strand
CTGCGCCACCGGGCCCCGCTGGTCGACCGGCGCCGATGTGGCGGGCGAGCCGTCGCACGACCCCCTGGAGCAGCCGATCGCCGGCCAGTTGCTGTCCAACATCTGGAACCGGCCGGTGTGGACGACCGGCAGCGGAGACGAGCCCGTGCTGGCCGTCTCCGCCCCGGAGCTCGGCCTCGACGTGCGGTTCCAGCTCGCCGAGGGCGACTGGTGGGCAGGGTTCAAACCGGAGCCGTCCACCGCACAACTCGGCCGGATGGCTGAGCAGGTGACGGGCGACCGGGGCCGGGCCGGGGACGTACTGCGCTGGGTGCGGGCGATCCGCATGATCTACGGGCCTCCCCGGAAGGACGACGCCGCGCCGTTCGAGGCTCTGCTGCACGGCTTCTGGGCGCTGGAGCGGTGGCGGTCGGGCAACGGTGACGGGCAGCCGCTGACCTGGGCTCACCTGCGCTCCTTGATCACGCGCCACCATGCGGCGACCGGCCGGCCGGAGCCGGAACTCGCGCAGGCACTGCCCGCGCTCCTGGCCTCGGCCGCCGACGCGGTGGGGACCGCGCTGCCCCTGCACGGACCACCCCTGGCCCCCCGCCACCAGAGCAGGCTGTCCGTGCAGGGAGCCGAGTCCGCGACGGCGGCGCGCATGGCGGGCGCGGTGACGTCCCTGTTCGGCCCGCGCATCACCAGCAGTCCGGCGTACCGTTCGCTGCTCACCGCGGTGGTGACGGCCAGGCGTCTGACCGGCGGCAGCCAGCCCGCTCTCCAGGCCCTGGCCCGCCAGGCGCTGCGCCTCGGGCCGACGGCCCCGGTCGGGCCGGAGCAGATGGGTGCCCTCCTGACCCTGCTCGCCCGCGCCACGGCGCTGGGCCGGGCGGGCAGTATGGCCGAGCTGCATTCGCTTCTGCCGTCACAGGTCCCCACGCGCCCCGACGTGGCCGCTGGGGTCACCAACAGGCGGCGCCCCCACAAGCGGCGCGGCGAAACGCTGCTCACGGAAGCGCCGGTGTCCCACGAGCCGCACGGCGAAGCGCTGCTCACGGAAGCGCCGGTCACCCAGGTGGATGCCGGCTCGTCCACGGCCCCGACGGAAACAGCCGGCGTTCAGACCGCCGCGCCGGCGCCCGGTACGGCCCAGCAGACCGCGGCAACCGGCGCCGGATCGGCCGCATCGGTGTTCCCCGCCGTACACGCGCCGCGGTTCCCGCGCTTCTTCACGCAGCGGTCGTACCGGAGCCGTTCCGAGTCGTACGGGATTGCGGCCGCCCGCGCGCTGGCGAACGACCCGCTCGTGCTCGAGCACGCTCAGCAGGCGCTCGGCCGCATCGTCGAGAGGTCCATGAACGCCCCCGGCGGCATGTCGGACGACTTCCAGAAGATGCTCTACAACCGGCCGTCGCTGAAGGGCTTCGACGCGGACGCCGAGCAGCAGCGCCTGTTCGACCCCGACAACCCGCCGCCGTTCAAGGACGTGATGGGCGCGCTTGAGCGTGTCGTGGCGCGCTACGCGTGGGAAAACGGTCTGGCAGGGCCGGTCGGTGTGCGGCTGCGTGACGCGGCGTGGGACGCCGAGATGCGGCGGCGCGGCTACCACGGATCGCGTGAGCTGACATCCGAGCAGCGTCAGCAGGCGCGCGACATCGAGTTGATGCTGCGCGTCCACCAGCATCTCGGGCAGGACGCCGGTGACGCGTTCATGTTCCGCGACGCGGTGGCGGGGTGGTACCTCTCGCGTCCGGACGCGTTGCCGTGGGAGTGGTTCCTCGACGTCTCGCACCGGGCCGGGGTGTGGGACGAGCAGGTGGAGCCCGATCCGTGGCTGACGGACATGTCCCGGGTGCACGGGTGGATGCACGGCGAACTCGACCCCCTGGGGCGGCCAGACCACGGGAACGGGGTGCCGGAGGTACTGTGTCACCTGCCGCACGTCGAGATGTACGCCGAGCGGACAGCGCCGCTGCTGAGTGACGAGGTCACCGGACTCGGGGAGTGGGTCAATCCCGGTCCTGTACTGGTGCGGGCGCTGAACGAGGTCGCGGGGCTGACCGGTGCCGCGGCGGATCTGTGGCGGCAGCGCCGGGAGGCGCTGCGCGACGTGCTGCGCGACCCGGGCACCCTGCGGGCTCTGCGACGGCTCTCTCGCGGGCACTCCATGGCGCTGGCGCTGGTGTCCGGTCCCGACGCCCG
The DNA here is from genome assembly GCF_040634175.1 of Streptomyces sp. NPDC007162. Lineage (NCBI taxonomy): Bacteria > Bacillati > Actinomycetota > Actinomycetes > Kitasatosporales > Streptomycetaceae > Streptomyces > Streptomyces sp. NPDC007162. The sequence goes on along the minus strand of NZ_JBEYFC010000325.1, from coordinate 8,176 downwards.
GTTCTTCGAGCCTGCAGTGCTCAGGGAAGGGCCGCGGGCGCTGGACCGGCTGCGGGAGCTCATCCGTAAGGAGGGAGGGGAAGCGGATCCCGAGGACAGGTCGACCTGGCCGCTGCTGATGCTGCGCGACTCAGCTGTCCGGGCCGTGATCGGCCGGTCCGCCCCGCCAGCCGACGTGGCGGCGGTGGTTGAGGACTTCGTGGACCAATTCGTCGATGAGCGGCTGCTGGCCGAGGTCCGCGGCCATGCGTCGATGGCCGAAGAGGCGCTGGACACGCTGCCGTCGAAACCCGCTGACGGCCGCTCGGCGCTGTACATCCGGACCGCGCCGGGGGCGCTGTTCGGAGGGGCGAAACCCTACGCGGTCCCGGGCCAGGAGATTCCGCTGGAGGCGTTCGAGGCCGGTTCCACCGACCGTGCCGCGGCGCTGCAGGAGCTGAACGACCGGCTCGAGGGGGCCGAGCCGGGGACCCGGCACGGGGTGGTGCTCGAGGCCGTGCGGCCACTGTCGTCCCGTGAGACGTCGGTCTGGTCCCTGACGCCGCGGAAGCGCACGGTGCAGTCTCCCCGGGCGATGAGACTGCGGACCCTGGGACGCACGTACGGCAGGGACGGGAAGAGCGGCCTGTGGTACGAGCACATCGTCGCCACCGAGGTGCCGGAGCCGACGTCCAACATCGCCTGGGACAACGAGATCCTGGTGCGCGACATTCACACGCCGGATGGAGTGTGGTTCGGCTATGCGAGCCACACCTCTCGGGACATGGTCCTCCGCAGGCGTACCTACTCGCGCTTCCCGCATATGACGCAGTACAGGGTCAAGGACAGCCGGAAGGGGACGTACGGCCCACCGCGCCCCTGGCCGCTGCCGTCCGGAACCGAACCGCGGACCGGCAAACCAGAGTTTGTCATGAGTGCCGCGCACGGCTTGCCCGACTCTGTCCTCGTCGTCGGGCGGTTCGGTCCCAAACTTCTGAGTGGCACGCAGAGCGGGGCCGAGTCCGCCCGGCGGCTGGCCGAGGCGGGGGTGGCCGACGGCACGCCCTTGTTGCAGTGGCAGTGTTCGGTGGGCAGCAGGCGTCCCGGCCTGCCGTCGGTGGCGCAGCAGGCGGTCGACGAGCATCCGCCGCAGCGCGACTCCTTCGCGGGGACCACCCAGGTCGGCTATTTCTCCGACGGACGGGACGACATCCTGCTCCGCCCGGGGTGGGGCGCGGCACCCGGCGTTGAGTTCGTGAAGGTCCAGCCGCGGGACCTGCCGCGTGCGGACGCGCCGGCGCCCTCGGCCGAGCCGTACTTCGCCGGCCAGGCGGCGCGCTACCCCGCGGGAGTCGACGAGTTCTTCGAGCACGCGGCGATCTACGAAGCGGCGCTTGGCCAACGGCTGTCCGAGGACCCGGCGTCGTCGGCCATCATGCGGCAGGTCGTCAGGGCGATCGCCGACTCGGGCCGGTTCCAGGTGGCGGTCGACCCCGGCCGACCCGGTGTGCCTCTGGACGATTTGATCGACATCACACGTGCTGCGGCAGACGCCAGTTACCCGGCTCACGCCGCCCCGCTGATCGTTGACCCTTCGGTCCAGCAGCAGCTTGCGCGGGAGCGCGGCATCAGGCTCGCGCAGGCACCCAGTACCCGGGGGATGTACTGGTTGTACCAGGATCTGGACCTGCCGGCTGAGCACTTCCCCGCGTTCGTGCGGGCTGTGTTCGGCTGGGGGCTGTCCAGGCGGCATCCCCTGGCCGCGCTCCTGTCCGACCTGCACACCTCGGAAACGAGCGGGAACCAGGCGGCGCTCACCGCGGCGCTGGCCGGCAACGGGCCGCACCTGTACGGCCTGGCCGACGCCATGTTCGCGCCGCGCGACGGGCTGCCCGCGGGTGATCTAGCGGACCGCCTGCGCCCGCCGCACTGGCGCATGCACACCGAAGGCATGTCGTGGCTCGCGGCGGCCCCGGACGGAGTCCAGGTGCCACAGGGGCTGATGCGGGCCGTGCGGCTGCTGGGGGCCTCGGAGGATGTGCCGTCGGTCCCGGCGGGTGAGCGGTCGCAGCTGGGCGCGGACACCTGGGCGGACCGGCACGCCGCGGCCCGAGACTGGAACGACGGATCGCTGGACCGCCTCGACCCGGCGCACGTCATCGCGCTGTACCTGCTCAGCCACGACGGCAACCGCCGGATCCTGGGATCGGGTGCCGACGAACTCTCCTTCGCCGAAGGCGCGGCGAGGCTGGAACCGCTGGTGCGTCAGGAGATCGACGACGCGGTGCACCGGGCGCGGCACGGCCACGGGCCCTACCTGCCGCCGATACTGCGGCATCCGATCCCGCAGGGTCACGCAGACCGGATGGCGGCCGTCCCACCAGGTACTCCCGCGTTCGCCGCGGTGCGCCGGGACATGCTCCACTCGATCCCCTCGCTGGCGCAGGTCCTGCGCTTCCAGCTCCCCATCAACCTGGGGCTGGCGGCGGAGGGACTGGCTGCGCGGCCCCCCGTCGACCGTACGGTGTACTTCGCCTTCGAAGCCCCGACGGCGGGGGCCGCCGCGAGCCTGACGAGGCTGAACGTGCGCCAGTTCGAGCGCGTCGAGTGGGATCCGGCCGCGGCGCTGGGGTCGCTGTCCGGCAAGGCCCCCCGCGTCCTGGTCGCGGTGGAGAAGTCCACGGCCCGCGACGTCACCGCGGTGGCGCACGATCCCAGCGTGCCTCAGATCCGGTATGCCGCGGCGACCGACCTGGAGGTCCTGTCGTATCAGGTCCGCGTGGACAGCGACGGCACCTCCTACGAGATGCTGCGGGTGAAAGAACTGCCGTCGGCCGATCCGCGGGAGGCGCTGGACGCGGTGCGGGCAGTCGCCACCGCGGCGGAGGCACATATCGCGCTGCTGCCCGGCAGCGCGGCCGTCCAGAGCCCGGCCGACCTCGCCCATCGGCCTGCTGCGGTGGCCGGCACATCGCAGGCGCCGCATGCCGACTCCCCGCCCGTGCCCGAGGAGCAGGCCGGATCGAGCCGGGACGTCGCATCGACTGCGGTGCCTTCCGGTGAAGCCTCCGCGGAGGAGACCCGGAGCCGGGACGGCGACGTCGACACGGCCGACGCCGGGACGGCGGAGGGTTCTGCACTGGCCGAACCACAGACCGGAGGTGCCGCGGGTGAAGCCGCCGAGCAGAACGAACGCGATCCGGAGTTCCCCGCCTACGACGGGCCGGAGGCCGAGAGCGCGAGGTGGAACTACGACGTCGCACTCGGCAGGGCCATCGCCTCGGACCCCAAGGTCGGCAAGCACGCACGGATGGGCCTGCGGCACCTGAGCGGGCTGCTGAAAGCGGCCCACCCCACCCATTACCGCCGCCTGTTCTTCGCGCCGGAGAACCCGGCGAACGCCCATCGGAAGGAGGAGATGCGCAGGCTGCTGAGCACGCGGAACCCCGCTCCTCTCGAGGAGGTGATGGACGCCTTCGCGCAGGCCGCCCCCGTCTATGCCCAGGACAACGGCATCGCCGCCGCGCCGCTGCCCGAGTTGGTGTTGCGGGTCTACCAGCACATGGACGTTCCCGACGGCGACGAGCTGTTCTTCAGGGACGCAGTGCTGGGCTGGCTGCTGCCCCGTGGCGGCCACTCGCTGGCACAGCTGCTGGCGATGACGCAGCAGGCGGTGCGCGACGAGGCGGAGCCCGACGCGACGCAGATCAACGAGGCGCGGCTGTACGGCTGGGCCAGCGCGATGCTCGACCCCAAGGGCCGGGTGTCGGCGAAGTTGTTCGCCGCAGACCCCCAGATGAGGGAGGCGCTGGAGCGGCTGCCGCACGAAACGCTGTACCACCGGCAGACGGCGGACCTGCTGACGCAGGAGGTCACCGGGGAGCCTGGGACGAGCAAGATGATCACCGTCCTGGTCGGCGGCATGGCGGCCGGCGTGGCAACCTCCGCCGAGGCGGACGCCGTGCGGCAGCGCCGGGAGGCATACCGGTGGTGGCTGCGGCATCATCGCGTCACAGCTCCCCTGAGGCCTGTCCAACCCGGGCATGTGGTGGCGCTGCACCTGGCCGGCGGTCCGGACGCCGCGTTCTTCGCCCCGGAGATCATCCGCGGAGGACCTCAGGCGCTGCACCGGCTCCGGGAGATGATCCGTTCGTTCGGTGACAAGCTGGCCGGCGGCGCACCGCGTTCGGACATGCCGTCAGTGCTTCTCGAGGACCCGCGTATCAGCCGGCTGGCCGACCAGCCGCCGGAACAGCGTTCGGGACAGCGGGTGCGGGCGGCGTTCGCCGAGGCCGCGCGGAGTGCCGATGACGGGATGGTGCAGGACATGGCCCGGCATGCGGCGATGGCCGTGGAGGGGTTGCGGCTGCTGCCCGAGTACGGCGGCTCGGTGTTCTTCCCGTTGTGGAGGCCCGGTCCGCTGCACGGGCAGCACGACTACGCCACGGAGGGCTGGGAGTTCCAGGCAGACCGGTTCTTCCGCTCGCCGACGAACAGGGAGGTGCCCCTTGAGGAGTTGGCGCGCTCCGCGGGGCACAAGCAGGGCCACCCGGTGATGGTGGAGGTCCTGCGGTCGTCGTCGCGCCTGACCGCCATGCTCGCCAGGGAGCCGCGTCGGGGCGAGGCGCAGTACGCCGCGCCTGTCAGGTTCCGGTTCAAGCAGTACACGCTCACCCGCGACATGGCGACGGGTCTGGATTACGCGCACGTCACTGTGGTGGAGGTGCCGCAGCCGATCCCGGCCGAGCCTTGGAACCGGCAGATCATCACGCGGTGGATGACCACGTCCGACAAGCGCCGGTTCGGCGTGGCCGCCTTCACCACGCGGGACTGGAACCACCGCAAGCGCACCTACCCGCACCTGTTGTCGGGTGCGGGCTTCTCCCCGCTTGCCAAGGGCCGGACGCCCGAGACAGGCGAGCAGGCGTGGTCGCTGATACCGGAAACCGTCTCGCGGCCGCAGGCCGCCGGTATGGGTGCCTTCTTCTGGGCGTCGCACGGTTCTCCGCACTACTTCAAGGTGCCGTCCCCTTACGGCTTGCGGCGCGCCGGAGGCACCGAGGTCGGCCGGATCATCGAGCAGCACATGGACGGGCTGGGCCTGCCGAAGAACCTCGCGGCGTATGTGTGGTCGTGCTCCGCGGGCAGGGAGCGTCCCGGCGCCGCCCAGCTGGCGAAGTTCGTGGCAGGCGTCCAGCCCGCCGAACGGGAAACGATCGCCGCCACCTCGGAACTGAGCACCACGATAGTGCGGGGCACGGACCCGTCCGTCCGGTTCGCCGTCAAGGCGACGCCGCAGGTACCGGAGCCTGAAGTGGTGGTCTTCCGCCGGGCGGACGGGCAACCGATCGCCGCCCGTCTGTCGGACGATCCGCACGACGTCGTTCCGGCCGGGTGGTATCGCGGCCTGTACGGAACCTCGCAGTGGAAGTCGATCGCCGAGAACTACGAGAACGTCTTCGGCGCGGCGATAGGGCGCGGACCGGAGTCGGTGGCTGCCGTGCGGCAGGCGCTGAAGGCCCTGCCCGGCGAGTACAAGGTGTCACTCGACCCTGACCGCTCCGAGCTCACGTCGGATCAGCTCATGGCGGCGTTTGACAAAGCGGTCGCCGGTCGCCGCGGTGAGAGCACCATCACGATCGCAGCGAACAGCGCGGCGCACGAAGAGTTCAGCGCTCGGCGCGGTTTCGTTCTCAGCAAGGGACGGTTCAGGAGTTTCAAGCCGCTGATCGACGCCCTTCTGTCGCTGCGCCTGCCCGCCGAGACCCGTGACGCCTTCGTGGCGGCACTGGTCGGCTGGGCGTTGACCAACGGCTCCCACACCTTGGTCGAGATCCTCACCGACCTCCAGCGTGCCGATAAGGTCTTCACCAACGACACCGAACTCAGCAGCGCCATCGCCGGTGACGCGGTGCACCTGTACACCTTCGCCGACGCCCGTTTCGCGCCGCGCAACCAGGCCTCCTCAGCGCGAACGGCCGAGGAGTTGCGCCTCCCGCAGCACCAGGCGTACGCCCACCGCACGCAGTGGCTTGCCTCCCAGCAGCCGGGCGCTGCGCAGACCGCCGCCGATCCAGCGCATGCCACCGCGTTGTTCCTGCTGGGCAGCGAAGCCGACGCGCCGCTGCTCGATCCGCGGCTCCTGGCCGGCGGCCGGAAGGCGCTGCTGACGGCTCTGCACCAGGCAATGGACCGGGCAAGGGCAGGCGACGCGGCGGGCTTCCCCCTGCTGCTGCGGCAGGACCAGCGGTTCCGCGATCTCACCCGGGACGCGGCGCACGTCAGCCCGGCAGACTCCCGGTTCGACCGGATCCGTGCGCGGTTGCATGATCGTGCCGAACGCCTGTCGGACGGTCTGTACGACGAGATTCCGCTGCACCTCGCGATGGCGGCCGAGGCCCGCAGGACACTGCCGCCCGTGCGCAAGCCGGCGTACTTCGCCTTCCTGGCCCCGGCCGAGGGGACGTCGACGGCCCTGCGGTCACTGAACGTCAACCCGACTCAGTGGCTCCGGGCGACCCCGCAGGCGGCGCTGGACAAACTGGGTCACGTCCAGGACCCGGCCCGCCGGGTCCTGGTGGCGGTGGAGAACTCATCGGCCGGTGCCATCGGCGAGGATGATCTCAGGTACCCGGCGGCGGTGGATCTGTCCGTCGAACCACAGGAGCCGGGCTCGGACAGTGGCGGACGGCCGTTCGAGATGCTGAAGGCGGTCGAGATGCCGCGGACCGGGCCCGGTGACGCGGTGCGGCTGGTCGCCCGCGTCGCGGCGCCGACCTCGGACGACGGGGACAGCACCGGCGACGAGGAACCGGAAAGCGCGTCCGCGCGTCCTGTCGCCGGTTCCGCCGGCACGGCGCAGACCGGCGCCGTGCACACGGTCCACTCGGGACAGGAGCACTCCAACAGAGCGCAGGCGCGCACGACCTCGCGCGGTGGCGCCAACACCGCGCGCCTGACCGCACCGCCGCCGTCCCGCCGCGCCGGGGCCCCGCTGGAGCCGATCCCGGAGAACCCCTCGGCCCCCGCCTCGTTCAGCACCCCCCGGCCCGTGTGGATCGGGCAGGACCTCGACGAACGGCGGCCGGCCCGGCTCGACCCGGACATGCCACCGGCGTCGGCGTACGTCGGCACAGCGGCGGAGGACCTGCTGGCGCCGTTGCCGGGCACCAATGTGCTCACCCAGAGTTCCGTTGACGAGCAGCCCGTGCTGATGTCCCCACCCGCCACCACATCCGATGAGTCCCGTTCCGTCGTGCACCGTGCCGCACGGAACGCGGCACCGGCGTCTGAGGAGTCACCCGCCGACCGGCGCTGGAACGCCGGTCCCGAACCGGCCGGTGGCGGATCCGACCCGCGGCTGACCAACGCCCCTGCCGCCCTGCCGCTTCGGGCCCCGGGACACACGGCGTCCCAGCAGGCGGGACCGTCGCATGCGCCGGCAGCCCACACGTCCGACCCCATGGTGCGGTTCCCCGACCTGTATTTCGGGGACCGGCGCACGTGGCTCAGGACGGCACTCGACTTCGAGCATGCGATCGGCCGTGCGCTGTCCGCGAGCACTCTGCTGCTGATAGCCGCCCAGAGGGCTCTGCTGACGCTGCGCAACCGCCTGGTCGTCGGTCCTGCCGACTACCGCCTGTTCTTCCCGCCCGGTCAGCTGACGGACTCCGCCGCCCACGCGGCGTTCGGACAACTGGTGTCCGTTCGGAACTTTCCCGCGCTGAGTGCGGTGATGGAGGCGATCGCACGAGGAGCGGCGGTCCACGCGCGGAACAGGCAACTGCCCGGGCCGGCTCCCGCGGACCCCGGCCTGACCGCCCGGCTGACCGAACTCGGACATCCGCTCGTGGACGAGCGCGTGGCCGAGAAGGCGGAGCGGATCCGCGAGGCCGAGCTGGTGATGCGGGTCTACCAGGATCTGAACGTGCCCAAGGGGGACCCGCTGGTCTTCCGCGACGCCGTACTGGGCTGGATGCTGTCCGAGGACCCCGCCCCCACACTGGCGGAGCTCCTTGGTGCCGCCCAGCGGGCCGGGATCGCCGACAAGGACGGCGCGCAACCACTGGAGCCGGACCTGCGGACAGTGTCCTCCGTGGAAGCCGACGCGTCCCAGCTGTACGAGCCCGGCGGCGGCTACGGCACCTGGTACCTCGACCTCACCAACACCACGAACCGCACCTGCACCGACGTCCAC
>NZ_JBEYFC010000324.1:0-10377 GCF_040634175.1 Streptomyces sp. NPDC007162 | reverse complement strand
GAATAAGTTACCGCTTAGTAATTTCGGGCACCCTCGTGAAGAGACCCGAAGAGACCCCTCGCAGGCCCGAGGAGCCCCCATGCAACTCGCCGCGATCATCGTGTCGCTGGTTCTGATCGTGGTCGGCGTGGCGTTGTTCGCCCGCGCCGTCCTGCAGATCTACAACTTCATGCGGCTCGGTCAGAACGTGCCCGCCGGCACCCGTACCGACGAACCCGTCCAGCGGACCGTCACGGTGGTCCGGGAGTTCCTCGGGCACACCCGGATGAACCGCTGGGGCATCGTCGGCGTCGCGCACTGGTTCGTCGCGGTCGGCTTCTTCTCGCTGCTGCTGACCATCGTCAACGCCGTCGGCCAGCTCTTCCAGGCCGACTGGATCCTGCCGGTCATCGGCGACTGGGCGCCGTACAACGTCTTCGTCGAGTTCATCGGCACCATGACGGTCCTCGGCATCCTCGTGCTGATCGCGATCCGCCAGCTGAGCAAGCCGAACCGGCCGGGCCGCAAGTCCCGCTTCGCCGGTTCCAACTTCGGCCAGGCGTACTTCGTCGAGACGGTCATCCTGATCGTCGGCGTCTGCATCTTCACGCTGCACGCCCTGGAGGGCGCCCAGCACCACGTGGACTCCTACGAGGCGTCGTTCTTCATCTCCTACCCGGTGGTCTCCTGGTTCCGGGGCATGGACGTCTCCACGCTCCAGAACCTCACCTACTTCTTCGCCGGTCTGAAGATCGCCACCTCGTTCATCTGGATGATCGTGGTCGCCCTGAAGACCGACATGGGTGTGGCCTGGCACCGCTTCCTGGCCTTCCCGAACATCTGGTTCAAGCGGAACGCGACCGGCGAGACCTCGCTCGGCGCCCTGCTCCCGATGACCTCCGGCGGCAAGCCGATCGACTTCACCGACCCCGGTGAGGACGACGTCTTCGGCGTCTCCCAGGTGGAGCAGTTCTCCTGGAAGGGCCTGCTCGACTTCTCGACCTGCACCGAGTGCGGCCGCTGCCAGTCGCAGTGCCCCGCCTGGAACACCGGCAAGCCGCTCTCCCCCAAGCTGCTGATCATGTCCCTGCGGGACAACGCGCACGCCAAGGCGCCCTACCTGCTCGCGGGCGGCGGCAAGACCGCCGAGGGCGAGGAGAGGGGCTCCGAGGAGCAGCTCGCCCAGGTCCCCGCGGCCGCGCTCGCCGAGGCCGAGCGCCCGCTGATCGGCACCGCCGAGGAGAACGGCGTCATCGACCCGGACGTGCTGTGGTCCTGCACCACCTGCGGCGCCTGCGTCGAGCAGTGCCCCGTCGACATCGAGCACGTCGACCACATCGTCGACATGCGCCGCTACCAGGTCATGATCGAGTCCGCGTTCCCGTCCGAGGCGGGCACGATGCTCAAGAACCTGGAGAAGAAGGGCAACCCCTGGGGCCTGGCCAAGAAGCAGCGCCTGGAGTGGCTCAAGGAGGTCGACTTCGAGGTCCCGGTCGTCGGCAAGGACATCGAGGACCTCACCGAGGTCGAGTACCTCTACTGGGTCGGCTGCGCGGGATCCCTGGAGGACCGCGCCAAGAAGACCACCAAGGCCTTCGCCGAACTCCTCCACATCGCGGGCGTCAAGTTCGCGATCATGGGCGGCGACGAGAAGTGCACCGGCGACTCCGCCCGCCGCCTGGGCAACGAGCCCCTCTTCCAGGAGCTCGGCATGGAGAACGTCGCCGCGCTGAACATGGCGTTCGGTGAGGATGACGAGGACCCCTCGACGAAGAAGCCGAAGTCGGCCAAGAAGATCGTCGCCACCTGCCCGCACTGCCTCAACACGCTCGGCAACGAGTACCCGCAGCTCGGCGGCGACTACGAGGTCATCCACCACACGCAGCTGCTCCAGCACCTGGTGGACGAGGGCAAGCTGGTCCCGGTCACCCCGGTCGAGGGCATCATCACCTACCACGACCCCTGCTACCTGGGCCGCCACAACAAGATCTACACGCCCCCGCGCGAGATCATCGGCAAGGTCCCGGGCCTGCGCAACGAGGAGATGCACCGCCACAAGGAACGCGGCTTCTGCTGCGGCGCCGGCGGCGCCCGGATGTGGATGGAGGAGCGGATCGGCAAGCGCATCAACAACGAGCGCGTCGACGAGGCCCTCTCGGTCAACCCCGACATCGTCTCCACCGCCTGCCCGTTCTGCCTCGTGATGCTCACGGACTCCGTCAACGGCAAGAAGAACGATGGCAAGGCCAAGGAGTCCATCCAGGTCGTGGACGTGGCCCAGCTGCTGCTCGACTCGGTCAGGACCCCGGTGGACCCGGCGGGCGAGGCCGAGCCGGAGAGCGCGCCGGAGCCGGAGCCGGTGAAGTAGGAGAAGCGGTACCGGCGGTCACGGCCGCCCGGTCCGACGCCCCTCAGGCCCCGTCCGGGCCCGGGGGGCGTCGTCGTTCCCGGGTGCCCCGCCCAGGCCTGGCGCAGCAGCGCGGCCCCGAGCGGGGTCAGCGTGTGCAGGACCGTCTGGCCGACCTGCTGGCTGGTCGTCAGCCCGGCGTCGCGCAGCACCGTGGGCTGCCGGCCGGCGCCGGACAGCGAGAACCCCCACGGCCTGCGCCGGCTCCCCCGTGGCAGGCCGTCCGCGACACACCGCTCGGCGGGGAGCGCCTCCTCGGGCACGGCCGGCCGGTTCAGCGGGTACGAGAGGACGGGCGGCAGACCGTCGTCGGCGAGGGCGACCGGCGTACCCCACGAGAAGGGGGTCGGCACGATCCTGGTCCCGCGTCCGCGCAGCCACGGATCGCGGTCCGTCCGGTAGTCCACTTCGAGGACCGGACCTGCAGCTGGCACCGCGGCAGCGCACGTCCCCCGGCCCGTACTGGGCCGGGGGACGTGCCGTTTCCCGTGTCCTCGGATCGGCCCGGCCGGCCACCCGGTCGGACGCGTCGTCGACCCGTACGGCCCCCCTCCGCTCGCGTGCGCGGTCCGATGCGGTTCGGCTGGAGGAGGACCGGATCGACCTGGAGGTACGGGTGACGGACGAGGACGCGCACGGGGACGCCGCGGCAAAACGGTCCGACGTGCAGGAACTGCGGGCGCGGCTGGCGGCCCTGGAACGGGAGCGCGCCCGGCCGCCCCGGCACTACGTCAGGTCCGGCCTCGGCGCCGTGCTCATCGTCCTCGGCTGTCTCCTCGCCCCGCTCTCCGTGGTCGCCGCGTGGGCGGCCGACCAGGTGGCGGACACCGACCGCTACGTGGCGACGGTCGCCCCGCTCGCCTCCAACCCCGACGTGCAGAACGCCGTGGCGAACCGGGCCACCGACGCGCTCATGAGCCACCTCGACCTGCCCGCGCTGCTCGCGGACGTGTCCCCCGCCGACCGGCCCCGGCTGCAGCAGGCGCTGGGCGGCCGGCTGGGCGACGCCCTGGAGAGCGCGGTCCGCAGCTTCGTCCACGACCAGGCCCTCAGGATCGCCGGGTCCGACGCGTTCAGGACCGTGTGGATCGACGCCAACCGCCGGATCCACAGCTCCCTCGACAAGGCGCTCACCGGCAGCGGCGGCGGCGCGGTGCAGCTGACGAACGACTCGGTCACCCTCGACATCGGCCCCCTCGTGGACCGGGTCAAGCAGCGCCTGATCGACTCCGGACTGTCCGCCGCCCAGCACATCCCGTCCGTGCACACCGACTTCACGCTCCTCAGGTCCGACCAGGTGGGCAAGGTCAAGACCTATGTACGGCTGCTGGAACTCGCCGGGAACTGGCTGCCGGTGCTGGCCGTCCTGCTGGTCGCGGCCGGCGTACTGCTCTCGGTGCGGCGGCGCCGGGCACTGGTGGCGGGGTGTCTCGGCGTCGCCGTCGCCACCGGGATCCTCGGCATCGGACTGCGGGTGTTCCGGGTGTTCTACCTCGACCGGCTGCCCGCCGGGGTCTCGCCGGGCGCGGCGGCGGCCGTCTACGACGCGCTGGTGCACTTCCTGCAGACCACCGTGCGGATGGTGATCGCCCTGGCCGTCGTGGTCGCCCTGGCCGCCTGGCTCAGCGGGCCGGGACGGCACGCCGGGCTGGTGCGGCGGCTGTGGACCTCCGGGATCCTGGCGGTACGGAGCACCGCCGACCACGCCGGGCTGCGCACCGGTCCCGTCGGCCCCTTCGTACGCCGGTACCGCACCTGGATCACCTGGCTGCTGGTGGCCGTGGCGCTGCTGGTCTACCTGCTGTGGCCGTACCCGACGGGCTGGGTGGTGGTCGGCATCGCCCTGTGCCTGCTGTTCGCACTCGCCGTCGCGGAGTTCCTGGCGGCCGTGCCCCCGTCCCAGCCCCCGCCCGCCGCGCAGACCCCGGCCCGCACACCCGCCTGAGCCGCGGCCCCCCTCACGTGAGACCGATGGCGGCGCAGGCGGCCGCGTACTTCGCGGTGCAGATCTGCCGGACGGAGTAGACGCCGTCCGCGACGACCGTGTCCTTGATGTTGTCCCTGGTGAGGGAGACCACCGGGACGAGCGTCGCGGGAACGGCCTTTTCGGTCGGGCTGTCGACCTTGTCCTGGGTCAGCGCGTCGTACTGGATGTCCTTGCCCTGCACCTTGTACACCGCCATCTGCGCGGCGTCGGTGGCCTCGTCCAGGAACGACTTGTACACCGTCATGTACTGCTCGCCGGCGACCACGCGCTGCACCGCGTCCAGGTTCGCGTCCTGTCCGGTGACCGGCGGGACCTTGGTGGCGCCCGCCTGCTTCAGGGCGTCGATGACGGCGCCGGCCATGCCGTCGTTGGCCGAGTAGACCGCGGCGATGTTGCCGAGGCCGACCGCGCGGATCGCCTTCCGCATGTTCGCCTCGGCCACCGCGGGCGACCACTTGGCGGTGTCGTACTCCTCGGCGATCCGCACCTTGCCCTTGAGCTCGCTGAGGGCGCCCGCCTTGAACCGCGCCGTGTTCGGGTCCGCCGGGTCGCCGTTCATCATGACGATCTCGCTGGTGGCGGCCTTGCTGCCGAGCGCCTCGATGACGGCGCGGGCCTGGACCTCGCCGACGAGTTCGTTGTCGTGCGAGACGTACGCGTCGATCGGGCCCTGGGCGAGCCGGTCGTAGGCGATGACGGGGATACCGGCGTCCTTGGCCTTGCGGACGTCGGGTGCGATGGCCTTGGCGTCCAGCGCGTCCACCACGATGATGTCGACCTTCCGGGCCACCATCTGCTGGAACTGCCGGCTCTGCTTGGCCTGGCTGGCCTCGGCGTTGGCGTAGTCGACCTTGCCCTTGCCGTGCGTGAGGGCGGCCACCTCCTTCTCGAAGATGGGGTGGTCGAAGGCCTCGAAGCGGGCCGTGTCCTTGTCGGGCAGGAGCAACCCCACCGTGATGTCGTCGCCCTTCTTCGCGGACGCGGAGTCGTCGCCCCCGCCGATGTCGTCGACGGCACCGCACGCGGTGAGCAGGAGGGCGGACGCGGAGGCGGCCAGGACGGGCGCGATACGGGACAAAAGGGTCCTGCGAAGGATGGGAGAGCTCACCTCAGGCGCCTTCCGGAGCGGGGAGTGTCGTGCGCGGCCGATGATGTGAGACGGAAGCAAACGCAAAGTCTCACGGCGCGTCAAGACGTATGGACAATAACGTGGTTGAGGGGTGCCCTTAAGGGAGAGGCTGCGAGCTTTCTGTGCACGGTGTGTGCCGGACCCGTGTGCGGGCGGTGCCCTCCTCGCCGGGCCCCGGGCACCCACCGCCTCGTCCGCTCGGCCCAGGATGCCTGACGGCTCAGGAACGGGGCATGCTTACAGTTGCAGGGAGGGTGCTTCGGCCAGCAGGCACCGCAGTGTGCCGCCGCTCGTGCGCGTACCCGACTGCGGGTTTCCGTATGGGTGCTGACAGTTCAGGAGACCCCGTCAGTGACCGACCATCCGCATGCCCCCGGTCCGCCGTCCGGCCCGTCATCAGAGGCACAGGACCCGGCACCCCAGGATGCCACGCCACTTTCCGTCGACGAGCGGAACCGGCGGCTGGCCCGAGCCGGTGTCGCCCGCGCCGAGGAACTCCTCGTGAAGCGCTATCCGATCCGCTCGCGCGAGGAAGCCTTCGACCTGCTGCGCCGCACCTCGCAGAAGTTCAACGTCAAGCTGCACACCCTCGCCGACGTCGCGGCCCGGCTGCCCGCCCCGGCGGCCGGCGCCCCCAGCTGGGTACCGAGCCGTCCGCAGGGCGCCGCGCCCGCGCTGCCCGCGCTGCGCTCCGGACCGGAACAGCTCACCGGCCACGGCGCCGTCCTCAAGGCCGCGCTGCGGCACAGCCTGCACATCGCCGACGCCCCCATGGGCAATGTGCAGCTGGTGGAGAACGGCCTGCTGCGCCTGGAGGAGCACACCGGACTGAACCGGTGGTTCACCGAGTACTTCGCCTTCGTCGACGACTCGACGACGGCCTGCGCCCGGGCCGCCGAGGAGCGCCGGCAGGTCACCGTCAAGGACGTCGCCGCCTCCGACATCTTCGACGAGCCGTCCCGGGAGGTGATCCTGCAGGCGGGCAGCCGGGCCTGCCACAGCATTCCGCTGGTCAGCCCCCGGGGCCGGGTGATGGGCATGATCTCCACCCACCACGAGAAGCCCCTGAGCGACTTCAGCGTCGCCCAGCTGGCCGCCCTGCACCACGTCGGCGCCCAGGTCGGCCGCTGGCTGCTGTGGCACCGCAACACCGCGGTCCTCGGCGCCCTCGACGCGCTGCACGCCAGCGCCACCCGTGGGGGCTGACCGTCCCCGCGAGACGGGGTCGGATCCCAGGTGTGAATCCGGCCGGCTCGGGCACTTCGGCGTCAAGGGCTCGCTTGGGGACGCAGGCGAGAGCCGTCGGCCCACCGGCGGACGGCTGTGTGTCCGCCGCGCCCTTTTCCCGCGGCCCGTCGGACACGCCCCGGTCCACCACACCCCTAGGCGTTCGTGCCCTGGCGCTCGATCTCGTCCCTGAGCAGCATCGACAGCAGCGCGGCGACCGTCAGCCCGGCCTCGGCCGGATGGCGGAGCACCTTGCTCTCGTCGATGCTGTACTGGTTGGAGCGGCCGTTGCGGATGTGCGAGAGGTACCCGTCCCGCTCCAGGTCCGCGATGATCTTCTGAACGGCGCGTTCCGTGAGCCGGCAACGCGCCGCGATGTCCCGGATCCGCGCGTCACGGTTGTCGGCGATGCTGGCCAGGACGCGCGCGTGACTCGTCAGAAAGGTCCAGCCGGCATGCGGCTCGGGGACTTCCGTCACTCCCACCATGGCCCACATCGTACGATCCAGGATTCGTGTGTGCCAAGATACGAATGAAATTTCCCGTATGTCTTGACGCCCCAATATCGGCCCAGCTGTGCACAGCTCGCATCACCCCGGCGACGCTGGGTACGCACAGGGTCATGAGGGTGAGTGTGGTCGACGCGGGCTCCAACACGGTGCGGCTGGTGGTGGCCGACGCCACGGGCGGGGTGCCGTTGCCGGTGTACACCGCCAAGTGGAAGCTGCGGTTGTCCGAACAAGTGGGTCCGGACGGCTACTTCGGTGAGCGGGCCACGGAGCAGTTGGTCAGGGCACTGCGCCGGGCGACGGAGATCGCGGGGCGCTGGGGTGCGCCGGAGCCGCTGGCGTTCGCGACGGCGGTGGTGCGCAATGCTCCGGACGTCACGGCAGTGCTGCGGGCGGTGGCCCAGGACACCGGGGTACGGCTGTGTGTGCTGCCCGGCGAGATGGAGGCCGAGCTGACCTTCCTGGGGGTGCGGCGCTGGATGGGCTGGCGGGCCGGGCCGCTGGCCGTCTTCGACATCGGGGGCGGTTCCTTCGAGGTGGCGTTCGGGCGGGGCCGGATGCCGGAGTTCGCGGTGTCCCTGCCGCTCGGCGCGGGCCGGCTCACCAACGAGTTCCTCGGTCATGACGGGCGTCCGTCGCCGGAGGAGCTGCAGGCGCTGCGCCGCCGGGTGCGCCATCAGCTGCGGGACGCCACCGCCCGGATCCGGTGGGAGCATCCGCACACCGCCGTCGCCACCTCGCGGACCTTCCAGCAGCTGGCCCGGCTGTGCGGGGCGGCGCCGGGCCGCCGGGGACCGTTCGCCGATCGGGTCGTGCGCCGGGGCGACCTGCGGGGGGCCATCGACCGGCTGGCCGCCCTGCCGGCGGCCGAACGCCACACCCTGCCGGGTATCTCCGCACCGCGGGCCCGGCAGAGTCTCGCGGGGGCGATCGTCGGGCACACCGCGATGAAGCTCAGCGGCGTGAGGACCGTGACGATCTGCCCCTGGGCGCTGCGCGAGGGCATCCTGCTGCGCTACCTGGAGGACGGCGCCGACTGGTGGTCCGACATCGAGCGCACCCACCAGGAAACCCGCCCCCACCCCATCCCGCCTTCGACCGTCACCCCCTGCCCCCACGCCTGACAGCCCAGACCCCGGCCCGCTGACACGACGGGCACCGGCGCGGGGGCATGGTGCCGCCGGGCGAGCGGGACGGCGACCCCGCCCCGCTGCCGACGCACATCGACACCGAGACAACAGGCGACCGAACAAGCCGCCGACCCACCCAGCCGACCCTCCGGGGGCCGGCAGACGGGCGGGCCAGGCGTCACCGGCATCGTGCCGAGCGGCACGGCCGGCAGGCGGGGCAGGCGTCACCGGCATGCTGCCGAGCGGGACAGCCGACAACCCGCCCAGCCGACCCCACGGGAGCCGACAGGGGCGGGCGGGGCGGGCGGGGCGGGCGTCGCCGGCATGCTGCCGAGCGGCACGGCCGACAGCTCACACAGCTGCCCCCACGGGGCGAGCGGGCGGCGGGACGGGGCATCACCGGCACACTGCCGAGCGGGACAGCCGACAACCCGCCCGGCCGGCCTCACGGGGGTCGACAAGCGGGCGGGGCGGGCGTCACCGGTGTGGTGCCGAGGGGGTTACTGGGTGGTGAGGAGGTTTTCGCGGAGGTGGGTGAGGGTGCGGGTGAGCAGGCGGGAGACGTGCATCTGGGACACTCCCAGGCGCTCCCCGATCTGGGCCTGCGTGAGTTCCTCCACGAACCGCATGTGGATGATCTGCCGGTCCCGTTCGTCGAGGGCGGCGATCAGCGGGGCCAGCGAGTGGAAGTCCTCCACCAGCTCCAGGGCCGTGTCCTCGGTGCCGATGAAGTCCTGCAGCACCGCCTCCCCGTCCGTGCTGCCGCCGATGGTGGCGTCCAGGGAGGAGGAGTTGTAGCCGTTGGCGGCGAGGCGGGCCTCCCGTACCTCTTCCTCGGGCAGGCTCATCAGCTCGGCCAGTTCCCGGTCCGTGGGCAGCCGGCCCAGCCGGCTCTGCAGCTCCTCGGTGGCCCTGGCGAGCTGCACCCGGGCCTCCTGGAGGCGGCGCGGGACGTGCACGGCCCAGGTGGTGTCGCGGAAGAACCGCTTGATCTCGCCGACGATGTAGGGGATGGCGAAGGACGTGAACTCCGCCTCCCGGGAGAGTTCGAACCGGTCGATCGCCTTGATCAGGCCGATCATGCCGACCTGGACGATGTCCTCCATCTCCTCCGGCCCGCGGCTGCGGAACCGGCCGGCGGCGTACCGGACGAGGGACATGTTCATCTCGATCAGCGTGCCGCGGGCGTACTGGTACTCAGGCGTGCCCTCCTCCAGGACGGCCAGCCGCTCGAAGAACAGCCGTGACAGCTGGCGGGCGTCCCGCGGGGCCACCTGGGACGGGTCGGCCACCTCCGGAAGCACATCGGTCCGCGTGGCCTCTGTCTTCGTGCTCGTGGACGCCATGCCGTTCCCCTCCCGAGTCCGTTCCCTGCGCGGACGCCGACGGCAGTCGGCGTCGCGGCGCGTCTACCCCTTCATCGTCCCCCTACACCGATGAGTTCGCGAGTGCCCGTCTGCACACCTCGCGCAATACGGGGCAGACGAGACAGACACCCGTTCGGCCGAGGGAAAGGAGGAGACGGTGACAGAAGGACCGGAACAGGGATCGCAGCCCGGGTCGGGGTCGGCGCAGTCGTCGTTGAGGGCTGTGGGATGGGCACGCTCGCTGCCCGCGAGCAGCGGGGTGAGAACGGCAAGAGAGTGGACGCGCGGCCATCTGGCCACGCTCGGTTGGACCCGGACCGCCCCCGACCTGGTGGACTCGGTGCTGCTGACCGTCTCCGAACTGGTCACCAACGCCCACGTCCACGCCCACAGCGCGGCCCAGCTGATCCTGGTCTGGGACGAGGAATGCCTGCACGTGACCGTGCACGACACCTCCCCGCACCTGCCCGAGCAGCGGCGCCCCGACGAGGAGGCGCAGGGCGGGCGCGGCATGCTCCTGGTCGACGCCCTCGCCGACACCTGGCAGGCCCAGCGCTGCCCACGCGGCAAGGACGTCATCGCCTGCTTCCGACCACCGCCCGGCGCCTCGGTCGGCTAGGGGTGCGCACACGCGCAGGGCCC